>JAEZSA010000017.1 GCA_023422115.1 Bacillota bacterium
TACACCAGGATTAATTAATTGTTGAAGTGTCTCATATTTTTTCATATTCTATCGTAAGTCCTTTACTAAAATATGGTCCATATCGGTGAAGGTTTGATTTTCTCCACACATGCCCCATATAAATGTATAATTGGTCGTTCCAACACCAGAGTGAATACTCCAGCTAGGAGAAATCGCTGCTTGTTCATTATGCATAATTAAATGACGAGTTTCATTTCCTTCTCCCATTAAGTGCATCACCATATTGTCTTCATTAAAATTAAAATATAGATATACTTCCATTCTTCTTGCATGAGTATGGCAAGGCATGGTATTCCATACACTTCCCTTTTCAAGAATCGTTAATCCCATTACCAATTGACAAGATTTGCATACTGCGGGATGAACATATTGATTAATCGTACGAACATTCAAGTTTGCTGCTTCTCCCATTTTAACTTTATTCGCTTTGATTAATGGAATATACACGGTAGGATATTCTTTGTGTGCTGGGCAAGAATTAATATAAAATTTAGCTGGATTGTTACTATCAGCACTCACAAATTCAACATTTTTTACTCCTCTACCCACATACATACCATCTTGATAATCCATTTTATAGGCCACTCCATCAAGGAAAATTGTTCCTGGGCCTCCTATATTAATGACGCCCATTTCTCTCAATTCCAGAAAATAGTTACTCGCTAGTTCCTTTCCCGACTCTAAATAGAGTCTTTTATGAATTGGCATCGCTCCACCGGCTATAATTCGATCATTATGAGAATAAACCAAATTTATTTCTTCTTCAATAAAGACAGTAGGAATTAAAAAATGTTCTCGTAATTGGTCGGTCGTATAATGTTTTACATCCTCTGGATGATTTGAATATCTTACTTCTAATTTCATATTTACCTCCATTATCTTTGCACTCTACCCGATGCATTTCCCTTTACAAGGATTTCTACTTCTTCAAGACTAACTAAATTGTAATCGCCAAAAATGGTGTGTTTTAAAGCGCTAGCCGCAACAGCAAAATCCAAAGCATCTTTTATATTTTTCTTTGCAATCAAGCCATGAATCAAACCACTGGCAAAACTATCACCACCACCAACACGATCGATGATACGAATATCATATTTTGTTGACTGATAAAACTCAGTTCCATCATAAATCAAACCCATCCACTTATTATCAGAAGCCGAAATGCTTTCTCTTAACGAAGATGCGATGATTTTAAATCCAAATTTTTCTTTCATCTTTTTAAATGTCGTTTGATAACTGGATACATTCAACTCCGCTTTATTGACATTGGTCGCTTCCGTATGAAAGCCTAAGCATTTCTCAGCATCTTCTTCATTTCCAATACATACATCCACATAAGGCATTAATTCTGCCATCGTCTTCTGAGCTTGTTCTGGCGTCCATAGTTTTTGACGATAATTTAGGTCTACACTAACAGTAACATGATGTTTTTTAGCTGCTTTTAAAGCCGCTAATGTTAAAGCTGCTCCTTGTGAAGAAATAGCAGGAGTGATCCCCGTAAAGTGAAACCAATCTGCATCTTTAAAAATTTCATTAAAATCAAATTCTTCTGGTTTAGCTAATGCAATTGCACTATTACTGCGATCATAGATTACTTTTGAAGGTCGCATAGAAGCCCCTATTTCTAAAAAGTAAATTCCTAATCGTTCTCCACCACGAATGATATGGGCTGTATTTACTCCATAATGACGTAAACTATTAATAGCAGCTGTTCCAATTTCATTATTTGGTACTTTTGTAACAAAGGCAACATCATGATGATAATTCGCTAAGCTAACTGCTACATTAGCTTCACCACCGCCATATACTGCATCAAAAGATGAGCTTTGAACAAATCGCAAATGATTAGAAGGTGATAATCGTAACATAATTTCACCCATAGTTATTATTTTTGCCATCTTCTCCCTCACTTTACTACTTTCAATACATGATTGAAAATAAATTGGTCTCCTATTTGACCTGTAATCTGTACATTTTCCAGATGAACTTCATTGACATTATTAAAATAGAAACCCATTCGATTGACTGCCATACAATCAGCCATCATCGCAGGAACTCCTTTATGATCACTATCAAGAAAATTAGTAGTGATGTTTTTTAAACTTATTTTTGCGATTGGTTGCTCTGGTAATCCATAAAAATATCCAGCACTAACAATCGTGTTTGTACAAACAATATTTTCAAATGACAATTCCCCCAAATAAGGTGTTCTTTCATCAATCGGTAATTTATTCTTCGATGCGACATATTCTGTCTTCCCATCGGGATCGCAAAAGTAAAACATATTCACAACAAATGGATTTAAAACTTTATCCATCACAATATTGGAAAACTTTACTTGATCGACAATTGCTTTTTCTCCTCGACCTCTTCTAGTTTTAATTCTTAATCCGCGATCGGTATTTATAAATAAACATTGTTTTACTATGATATCGCTGATTCCACAGCTCATTTCACTTCCCAAAACAATCGCACCATGACCATCTCGCAT
>JAEZSA010000022.1 GCA_023422115.1 Bacillota bacterium
GTCCAATAGTGTGTCTTCCGCGTCAAATTTAATTTCGTCATCAAACAATTCATTTCCTTCAAAATCAACAATTTGAACTGTGATAACTCCTTCTCCTTCTACTGGTTCTTTACATCCTCCAAGTACAAAAAGACCAAATAATAAAATAATAAATAAAGATAATACTGTAAATTTCTTTTTCATTTCTCACACATCCTTTCTTGAAATTTGGGAAAAATAGGTGCATAAGAAATGTGCCCTATTCTCATTGCCCAGGAGAAATTTATAAAGTGTCAGGTAAGTCTTCCGGCTCTGCTTCATTTTACTTATCTTCCTTCCCGTTATCAACAGTGGAATAAGTGATGTTCATCCGCATTACGGCTACTGGGTTAGCTTAGGCATTACACCTAATTCCTTGTTATGCATCGTGCACCCAACACATATAAAATTTACATCTTTGATTATAACAAAGCTCTGTTTTATTGTCAATGCTATAAAAAAACACTTATGAAGTAAGTAGGTCTTACTCCATAAGTGGTTCCATTTTATTTTAGAAGAATCGCTTTCTTACAAAGAATGCTAATGTGAAGACACCAAATAAATATAATACGAATTGGAATGCAGCACTGTTGTTGCATCCTTTTTCTTCTGGTTCTTCTGGTTCATCAATTGGTTCTTCCGGTTCATCAATCGGTTCTTCTGGTTCAGCAACTGTAAATGTTGCTTTTGTTGAAGCATCTGATGTAAGAGTTGTAGTTCCATCACCAATGGCTTTAACAGTAATATTATGAACTCCAATTGCCAAATCAAAATCAGCTAAATTCAATATTCCTGCTGTATCTAGCGTTGCTAACAACGTAGTTCCATCATATACTTCATATTTCACAGCATTGGCAACTTCACCCACTGTTAATACACCATTATTAATAGAAATAGCTGGTGCTAACAACTTAACAGCTGGCTTTGCTTCTACCGTTACTGTAATTTCTTGTTTCAATTCAGTACCTTCTAATGCTACGGTGATAACAGCTGTTCCAGGAGCAACTGCAGTAATCACACCATTTGCTGCAGTAGCGATACTAGTATTACTAGAAGTCCATACTAGATTATTTGTACTATTTTCCACTGTGGCAACAATGTTTGTTGTTTTACCTTCTTCAATAGTAGCTGTATTCTTATCAACCACCAATGTAGGTTCTACTATAGGGGTTGATAAATCAATCGTTAATAACAATACTAAACTGCTATCAGATTTTACAGATCCATATAATTTAATCACATCGTTTTCTGATGTTAACCATTCATTTTTGATACGAATATTTTTTGTCGTAATGGTGTAATCTTCAACAAATACATCATTAACATAAATTTTTCCTGTACTTAATAGGTTTGTTTTTACCTCTTCAGGATTAACAACAACTAATTTAGACGTTGATAACTCTGAAATTTCATAACCTGAATATATTCCATAATCTACAATCGTCGCAAAAGTAATTGCTGTTTCTTCGCTAGTTCCATCCTTAAAATCGACTTTTACTCGATAAGTATATTCTGTATTGGATTTCAAACCAGAAAATTCAAAGTTTGTATTGATATCAGAATTAGCAAATACAGTCTTAACTAAAGTTCCACTCGTTTTATAAAGGCTAATATAATTAATATGTCCATATCCTTCTGCTCCCCATGAAAGAGTGGCTTTTGTAGTGTTGGTATCCACTACTTCTGCTTTAATAGAATTCATAAATGAACTCTTAGTGAAAGTTGTTGAAGGTTCATTGGTTCTTTGAGCAGGGAATACTGCTTGATCGCGACAAGTTCCTTCTTGATCATAGGCACGATAGAAAATAGAAGTCGATGTAATATTTACGATACAATATCCACCCTTTGATGCTTCCGCATTAGAAGCATTATAGGTATCATCAACTGCAACATATCGATTTGCAAATGCGGCTTGACCTCGAGCAGGACCAACTTTTGTTGATCCACGACCATAATCATGATTGTGTCCGCTGAAGAATAAGTCTATATTGTATTTGTTGAAAACAGGAACCCATTTGGCCTTAACTGCATCAGAGTCAGTGCTTCCCCATGGTGGGCGGTGACACATAACAATTAAATATTGATGAGGTACATTCTCACAAATATCAATGAACCAATTAATTTGATCATCATAGCCTTTAGAGTTTTCTTCACTATCCAGTACAACAAATAAGGTATTGTCAAATTTAAACCAGTACATACCTTCCGTATATCCTGGATAACTATTCTTTGGATTGTTATAAATATAATCGGTAATAACAGATGTTGGAGCTTTTGCATTACCACCATCACAGTAATCATGATTACCAGTAGAAGCAGCAAGTGGCATTTGTTTATAAACATCTAAATCAAAAAGCATTCTCCAGTTATTCATGATACCACCTTGGTTTACCATGTCACCAGCACCAAGAACAAGTTCTGGTGTTAAATTTAGGCTTGCTGCCATTTGCATAGCATTATTCATATTCGTGTTTGCTGTTGCCTGATTTCCTGTTCCATAGGTCTGAGGGTCCGCCATAACAAGAAAAGTAAAACGTCCGTCATTATCTGCGGTATTAAAGTAATACGTTGGCGACATCACTGTTTTTCCTGCACGATACATGTATTCTGTGCCTGGAGTTAAATTAGTTAAATTGACTTCACAAACATATTTACTTTGTTCTTTACCTGTACCCCAGTCGATACCAAAGTTTGTTCCTTCAAAGCCATAATCTGGAGCAGCACATTCACCATATACTTTGGTAGCATTATCAAAGTTACCATCGCTCTTTAAAGCTAGTTCAACAAATGTACCAGCAATATCTGTATGATAGTTGATGTGCATTTGTGTTGACATATCCTCGCCTGGATTGGTAATTAGTACAAATACATCACTTTCTGTTGCTGCTTTTGCTTTAAAACTATTTAAAAACAAAAAGCTTGTAAATAATAAGAATGAAATAAATAATGAAAAAATTAATTTTTTGCTCATGCTTCACCTCGTTTTTAATATTTTTCCCCGTAATATTAGCTTCTCTCATCTTAAAATACCTTTTTAATTTTACCACGAAAACGTTTTATTAGCAAGTTTTTTACAATCATTTTTAGTTTTTTTGTTCGTATATACGACGACTTCATTGCCTAAAAGCAATAAAAACTCCCCATTATAAAGTTGAATACTTTGTATTTTTACTTTTTAATGGGGAGTAATTTTCGCTATTTCGTTTCGTTCATTTTTTCGCGAATTTTCTTTTCTATCTCTTCGCAAAGATTTGGATTTTGTTTCAAGAAATCCTTTACGTTTTCTCTACCCTGGCCAAGTTTTTCTCCATTATAAGAAAACCAAGCACCACTCTTGTTAATGATGTCCGCATTTACTGCTAAATCCAAGACTTCCGCTTGATGAGAAACACCAAAGCCATAAATCAAATCTACATCGACTACTTTAAATGGTGGAGCAACCTTATTCTTTACAACTCTTATTCTTGTTAAATTACCAATAATATCGGTTCCCGATTTGATTTGTTCTACTCGACGAATATCTAGTCGAATTGAAGCATAGAATTTTAATGCTCTTCCTCCGGATGTTGTTTCTGGACTTCCGAACATAACTCCAACTTTTTCTCTAATCTGGTTGATAAAGATAACAATTGATTTACTCTTACTAATCGCACCACTTAATTTTCTCATTGCTTGAGACATCAAACGCGCTTGTGTTCCAATATGAGAATCTCCCATATCACCATCGATTTCTACCTTTGGTACTAATGCTGCAACAGAATCAATAACAACAATGTCAATCGCATTACTTCTAATTAAATGCTCTGTAATTTCTAACGCTTGTTCTCCTGTATCAGGTTGAGATAAAACTAGATTATCAATATCAACTTCAAGTGCTTTTGCATACTTAGGATCAAGAGCGTGCTCTGCATCTATGAACGCTGCAATTCCTCCTGCTTTTTGGGCTTGAGCAATAGCATGTAAAGCAAACGTTGTTTTACCACTACTTTCTGGTCCATAGATCTCTACAATTCTTCCTTTAGGATATCCACCTACTCCTAATGCCATATCTAGTGATATTGAACCACTGGGGATTACTTCCATTTCAGTATAAATTTTTTCCCCAAGTTTCATTATTGAGCCTTTTCCGTATTGCTTTTCAATCGCTTTAAATGCTTCTTCTAACGCTTTTAACTTATCTTCTGCCATTTCTTTCTCCTTCACCTTTTTAATTATCTGTATTATCTTTTAAAACATTTTTATTTTTAATAATATAATCTACTCCACTAACAATCGTCATTGTTGTGGCAAATACAATGAGTACCAATGTTGTAATATCTTTAGCCAATCCACCTAACCAAGTCAATGGATAACAATTGATTAGTAGAAATATAATCATTGCCATTTGCGAACATGTTTTGAATTTTCCCAATTTACTAGCAGCAATCACAACATTATTCGTTACAGCAATTAATCGAATTCCTGTAATAGCAAATTCTCTCGCAAGTATTAACGTAACTGCAAAACCCAAACTGACATTAAAAGCTACTAATCTCCCTCGCTCAAGAAGGATGATTAATGTTGCAAGAACCAATAATTTGTCTGCCAATGGATCCATAAATTTACCAAAGTTTGTAACAATATTGTTTTTTCTGGCAATGTGTCCATCTAAGTAATCCGTAAAAGAAGCAATGGCAAACACAACTAACAAGATGATATCTTCTAATGTTACTGTTGCGAATACAATAATCTCCTGTAGAGGTTTGATTAAAGAAATGATGATAAGAATCGGAATTGCACACATTCTCGCAATTGTTAACTTGTTGGGTAAATTCATAAATGTTTCCTCTTTTTTCATTTTATATATTGATATTATACTATAAATCCCTTATTTAGTAAACACTTTATCATTTTTTTCAAAATGTTAAAGAAGGCTACCAACACTACTACCACTCATCCAAGCAAACATGAGATTATACCCTCCACATTCACCATCTACATCCAAAACTTCTCCTATGATATAACAATTTTTTATGATTTTAGAAGAAAAATTTTCATTTACTTCTGTCATATCAACTCCACCTCTGGTTATTTGAGCAAAACCAAAATCATAGTAATCTTTCACTGTAAAACTATATTTTTTTATTTTATCAACAATTTCATCTGTTGTCTTAACTGTTTTTAAAATGTCTAGAATCAACATTTTGGGAAGCAGTCCTCTTAATACC
>JAEZSA010000026.1 GCA_023422115.1 Bacillota bacterium
CGATAGGAGTCCATAATCCTCACCTCTATTTTATCTTAGCATTACTTATGCTATCTGTCAATTTATTAATTAGCAAATATTTCCGTATCAATGAAATATTTTAATATTTAAAAAGAAAAAGATCAGTTCACAAATGAGAAAGTTTCTTTTTTATAAAATAAATTTAAAAAAATATAAGATTAATAATTGATTTTCCATATTGCAAATAGAACGAAAAAGGAGTAAAATACTCACTTGGTGGTATTTAACTATGAGCAAGGAATTTACAAGAAAAGTCATTACAATAGGATTACCAATTCTATTTAGCCATTTACTAATTACATCTTTTGGGATTGCTGATACTATTATGGTGAAATATATTCCTCGAGGAATTTCAGGAGTTGGATTAGCAAGCCAAATTAGTAATATAAGTGGAACAGTCATGTTTGCTTTCTCTGTCGGTGTGGGAATGTTCATTGCCCAGTTTTTTGGCGATAAGAAAGAAAAAAGTATTCGCAAAACATTTGCTCTACTATTAATTCTAGCATTTATTTTAGGTGCTTTTTTTACTGCTGTAGGTCTTTTCTTTCCTAAACAAGTATTACAATTGTTCACAGATGATCCCGTTGTTCTTGATATTGGAACTCGATATATTAAAATAGTTGCACTCTCTTACATTCCTAACTTATTGTCTGCTGCTTTTTCAACAGCATATAGAAATATTCAAGATACGAAAATGAACTTTATTATTCAAACGATATCAGCATTATAAATGTTCTTTTTAATTGGTTATTAATATTTGGTATTTGGATTTTTCCGGAAATGGGTATTGAAGGGGCGGCACTTGCAACCGTTATTTCTTGTGTTTTTAATCTTGCCTTTAATCTTATATATGGAATCTGTTCCAAACAAATATTTATGGCTAAACCGATTGATTTTATTGCTTGTTTAAATAAAAAGTTTGTGAAGCAAGTGATGAGGAAATCAATTCCTCTATTAATCAATGAAAGTTTATTTAGCATAGGTTCTATGCTTTATATTGTTATTTTTAATAAATTAGGAACCGATTCTTATGAAGGATATCGTATTACAGAAACTATAATTGGTGTGTTATTTGCTGTGTCATATGGTTTAAGTGCTGCCGTTTCGTCCATGACGGGAGCTTGTCTTGGAGCAGACGATTATGAAAAAGCCAAGGAATATGGCAATAACTTTGTAAAATTAGGAGCATATTGTTCTATTATCATGGGAATTATCGTTGTCTTAGCAGCCAAGCCAATGGTTAATCTATTTAGTAGTAATGAAGTTCCAGTAGCTAGCATAACAATTGCTGTGACGCTGATGTATGTATTTGCCGTTAGGATTACATTAAAGATGTTTATCAATGTTTTATTTGCTATTTTTAGAGCAGGTGGTCGTAGCCGTTTTGTAATGTTTATGGATTGTGGAATTATGTGGTTAGTAGGATTACCAATTGCATTTATTGGTTATCGATATTTAGGTATTACTAACATTGCTATTTTGTTTTTGATTATGCAAATAGAATCCATAATTAGAATTGTAGTTGGATTAAAAGAATACTATACATATAGTTGGGAAGCTAATGTTATTCGCCAATTAGATGAATAAAATATTTAATAAAAAAAGCTATTGTTTATGATCAATAGCTTTTTATTTTGATAATTTTTTATTAAATTTATAATAAAGAGGAAAAAACCAACCAGTGAGAATGATGAGCGATAATATTGCATACCAAACATTACTGCTCTGAAAATATTTTGCAATCCAAAATGAAGGGAAAATACCAAATAGATATTGTATATCATCAAATATAAAATATGGAATAAAAATTCCCATTGCTAGTAATCCAGAAAGTTTTGCAATTGCCATTCCTTCAGTTTTATTTTTAGAAAATGAAAATATAATTAATGATAAAGAGATGCTCATTAAACTTGTTAGTAAACTAACAACAATGATTTCTAGAAAATCCCATTTGCTTATTTTAAAAAGAAGGAGCATTCCCATTGTAACAATAACCGCAATTGCTGTTGGAAATACTAAACGAGAAATCAAATACCCACTTTTTTTAACTGGAGTAATAGAAATGTGACTAATAATATTGCTGTCATATTCATCGAGCATAGTCATTGAGGCAACAAAATTAAACATGTAAGGTGTAAGAGTAGCCAATAAAAGATCAAAAAGAGGATAATAGTTGGTTAATATATCTGACAAGAAAACATTAATTTCTGGAATAACAAATTTGAATAGAAGACCAACAAGAAAAGGAGTAAGAAGAATAACAAAAAGAATACCTTCGCGAAAGGTCTGAGTCAATAACATCCTAAATGATTTCAATATTCTTTTCATGTCTTTGTTTTCCTCCCTGCTTAAAGTTCTTTTTGATTATGTTCAAGGCTATTCTTGTTATCAACAAACACCAGATAGTGACTGATAAGAAAGCAGGTAATAACTCATTTGTTTTTGTGATTAGATGAATAATTGCAATTCCGGGGTGAAGCAATAACCATGGATTACTTAACCAAAAAAGATAGGCAATTCCTGGAAGAATTATTAAAATCATAAATGGAACGATAAATAGAATAAATTGATTTAATGACTTTGCTTTAAAGGATAATATCATACCAAAGCAAGAAAAAACATATGCACCCAAGAGAATTCCCAAGGAGAACGTGAAAAAATTGTCGATAGATTTGCTATATAAACTTATTGCTAGACTAACAAGGTAAGATAATATTCCTAGAGAAATAGTTTTAGATAATAAATATTTTATAGGTGTTACTGGTGAAATTGCTAAAGAATTAAAGGTTTTTTCTACTAATTCTAATTGAATGATTGCTCCCATAAAAACTAAACCAATAGTTGTTGGATCGGTAAAAACAAGTAACCA
>JAEZSA010000118.1 GCA_023422115.1 Bacillota bacterium
AATGTTATTTATGGAAAGAATATTGAAAGAAGAAATTATTCTCGAGTTCAAACCAATGTCGAATTACCAAATTTAATTGAGGTACAGACAAAGTCTTTTGATTGGTTTGTTCGTGAAGGAATTGAAGAATTATTTAATGAAATTTCTCCAATTCGAGATCATGGTGAAAAATTAGAATTGTATTTTAAAAACTTTGAATTCGATGAACCAAAGTATACAATTCCTGAAGCAAAAAGAAATGATGCTAACTATTCTCGCCCTTTAAAAGCGGATGTTAGTCTAGTTTCCAAAGAAACTGGTGAAATCAAAGAACAAAAAATCTTTTTAGGCGAATTTCCAATCATGACTCCTTGGGGAACTTTTATCATTAATGGAGCTGAAAGAGTTATTGTAACACAAATTATTCGTTCTGCAGGTGCATTTTATTCGAAGAGTATTGATAAGAAAACAGCTCAAGTACAATATTATGGACAAATTATTCCCACTCGTGGAGCATGGATTGAATTTGAAATGGGAAGCAGAAACATTTGGTATGCAAAACTTGACCGTTCAAAGAAAATTCCTCTTACTACTTTTTTGCGAGCAATGGGATTGAATTCCAATAAAAACATATCTGAATTATACGATCCATTTGGAAGATCGGAGTATTTAGGAAATACATTTGAAAAAGATGAGACTTTTGGTTCTGATGACGCCTTAGAGCAATTATATGATAAATTACGTCCAGGTGAAAAAGCCAATCCTGAAGGTGCAAGAAACTATCTTGCTAGTCGTTTATTTGAAATTAGACGATATGACTTAGCTAGTGTTGGACGTTATAAAGTAAATAAAAAACTGGATGTCTTACAAAGAATACATAATATCGGTTTGAATAACTGTTTATTTGCTAGTGATATTATTAATCCAAGTACAGGAGAAGTTGTTTTCACTAAGAATCAAGTCATCGATGCAAAAGTAATGGATTACTTAGAAGATCATCGTGAATTATTCAGAAAAACATTTACTTATGAACAAATGTTAGAGGGAAATAGCGTTATTCTTGAAGTGATTGATGTATGTCATGAGAAAGATCGAAACAATCCAATCAGATTAGTAGGTAACAATCAAGATGAAGAAGTTTGTCACGTGACGTTATCTGATATTTTAGCTGCCGTAGGTTATTTTATCAATCTTCATGAAGGCGTTGGCCGTACTGATGATATTGACCATTTAGGAAATAGACGATTGCGTTTAATTGGTGAATTATTACAAAATCAATTTAGAATCGGCTTAACAAAAATGGAAAAGAATGTTAAAGATAGAATGTCTACATCAAATGATACAAGAGCAATTGTTCCTCAAAATTTGATTAATATTCGTACATTGACATCTTCAATTAGAGAATTTTTCGGTAGTAGCCAATTATCACAATTTATGGATCAAATCAACCCGTTATCAGAATTAACTCATAAACGTCGTTTATCAGCGCTAGGTGCTGGTGGATTGACTAGAGATCGTGCTGGATTTGAAGTTCGTGATGTTCATGTTTCCCATTATGGAAGAATTTGTCCTATTGAGACACCAGAAGGTCAAAACATCGGTTTGATAAACTCACTTGCTACTTATGCACGCGTCGATAAATATGGTTTTATTGAAACACCATACTTAAAAGTAACACAAACAGAAGATGGAAAAGCGTTGGTATCTAGTGATTCAAATGATGTAATCTACCTTACTGCTGATCGAGAAGAGAATTATTACATTGCTCAAGCTAATACTGAAGTAAACAGCAAATATGAAATTGTTGAAGAAAAAGTTACTGCTCGTCATATGGGGGAAACTCTAGAAATCGGGAAAGAAAAGATAGATTTAATTGATGTATCACCAAAACAAATTGTTGCGGTATCAACAGCATGTATTCCTTTCTTGGAACATGATGATGCCAATCGTGCTTTAATGGGTGCGAATATGCAACGACAAGCCATTCCGCTATTGAAACCAGAAGCAGCATTTGTTGCTACAGGAATCGAAGCAAAGGCTGCAAAGGACTCTGGAGTCGCTGTAATTGCGGAAGGTGATGGTATTGTTGAATTTGTTGATGCTTTGAAAATTATTATTAAAGAAACAAACGGAAATATCCGTGATTATAAATTGATTAAATATGAACGATCTAATCATAGTACTTGTGTCAATCAAAGACCAATCGTAACCAAAGGTGACTTTGTGAAGAAAGGCGATGTTTTAGCTGATGGTCCATCAATGGATCGCGGTGAAATGGCTTTAGGCCGTAATGTAGTCATTGCTTTCATGACATGGAATGGTTATAACTATGAAGATGCTGTTGTAATGAGTGAACGTTTAGTTCAAGATGATGTATACACTTCAATTCATATTGAAAAATACGAAGTAGAAGTTCGTGATACTAAACTAGGAAAAGAAGAAATTACAAGAGAACTTGATGATCGTAAAGATGCTATAGCTAACCTTGATGAATTTGGAATTATTCGACTAGGTGCTGAAGTAAAAGAAAATGATATTCTAGTTGGAAAAGTAACACCTAAAGGACAAACAGATCCAACACCAGAAGAACGATTATCACGAGCTTTGTTTGCTGACAACTCGAAAGATGTTAGAAATACATCATTACGAGTTCCTCATGGTGGAGGAGGAATCGTTCATCGAATTGAACATTTTCGTCGTAAAGATGGAGATGAATTACCACCATCGGTTAATGAAGTTGTTAGAGTATTTATTGTTCAGAAACGTAAAATTACAGAAGGCGATAAGATGGCAGGTCGCCATGGAAATAAAGGTGTTATTTCTAAAATATTGCCACAAGAAGATATGCCGTATATGGAAGATGGAACTCCAGTTGACATCATGTTGAACCCTCAAGGTATTCCTTCTCGTTTAAACATTGGTCAGGTTCTTGAAATTCATTTAGGAATGGCTGCTAAGAAATTAGGTGTTCATATAGCAACTCCTGTATTTGATGGCGTTAGGTCAAACGATCTAGCAGAAATCATGAAGGAAGCTGGTATGAGCGAAGATGGTAAAACAACATTAATTGATGGTAGAACAGGAAAACCTTTCGATAATCGTATTTCTGTTGGTGTTATGTACATGATTAAATTAGCACATATGGTAGATGATAAACTACATGCTCGTAGTGAAGGACCATACGCCTTGGTAACACAACAACCAATGGGTGGTAAAGCTCAAAATGGTGGACAACGATTCGGAGAAATGGAAGTATGGGCGCTAGAAGCTTATGGCGCTGCTTATACACTACGAGAAATGTTAACGATTAAATCCGATGATATGGTTGGTAGAAATAAGGTTTATAAGGCCATTGTAGATGGTGAAGATATTCCTGCTCCAGGAATTCCAGAAGCATTTAGAGTATTAATCAAGGAATTACAAGGATTGGGAATCAATATTAGATTAATTGACAATGAAACAGGAGAAGATGTAGCAAATATGAGTTTGGTTGAAGAAATTGCTCTTGCTACTAAAGCTAAGAAATCTAATTAATAGTAGCAAATCTTTTTTAAAAATTTGAGGTGATAATTTGAATAATAAAAAGAAATATAGTTACATACAAATGAGTATTGCATCTCCTGAAGATATAAGAAGTTGGAGTTATGGTGAAGTCAAGAAACATGAAACGATTAACTACCGAACTTTAAAACCAGAACGTGATGGCTTATTTTGTGAAGTAATTTTTGGACCAACCAAAGATTACCAATGTGCTTGTGGCAAATCAAAAAGATCTCCTAAAGGAGAAACTAAATGCGATCGTTGTGGTGTTGAATTAACTGAAAGTAAAGTTAGGCGTGAACGAATGGGTCACATTGAACTAGCTGCACCAGTTGTTCATACTTGGTTTTTACGAAATAGTCCAAGCAAAATAGCTTTAATGCTAGATATGAAAACAAAAGAGGTAGAAGATATTGTTTATCTTGCTTCTTATATTGTAATTGATCCAGGTTCAATTGAAAGTTTACAAAAAGGTAGAATTCTTTCAGAACAAGAATGTAGTGTTTATCAACGTCAATATGGTAGTTCTAAATTCAAAGCTCTAACAGGAGCAGAAGCTATTAAGAAATTATTAAAAGACTTAGATTTAAAAGAAATCACTACAAATTTACGCGCTGAATTAAAAACAGCAACCAAACAAAAACGGGAAAAATTAATCAAACGTCTTGAAGTTGTTGAAGCATTCTATAAATCAGATAATAAACCAGAATGGATGGTTATGGATGTTATTCCGGTATTACCTCCAGATTTAAGACCAATGGTTCAATTAGATGGTGGACGTTTTGCTACCACTGATTTAAATGATTTATATCGTCGTATTTTAAATAGAAATAATCGTTTACGTAAACAATTCGAACAAAGAGCTCCAGGATTAATTACAAAGAATGAAAAACGTATGTTGCAAGAAGCAGTCGATGCTTTAATTGACAATGGAAAACGAAATAAAAAAGTAGTTGTTGAAAAGAAACGACCTTTGAAATCATTATCAGATTTATTACGTGGTAAACAAGGACGTTTCCGTCAAAACTTACTGGGAAAACGTGTTGACTATTCTGGTCGTAGCGTTATCGTTGTAGGTCCAGATTTACAAATGTATCAATGTGGTATTCCCCGTGAAATGGCTTTGATTTTATTTAAACCATTTATTATTAATGCAATCATTAAGCAAGATCAAGAAAATCAAGATAATAATACGATTAAAATAAATATTAAAAAAGCAAAGGAAATGATTGATGAAGGTCATCCAATTGCGATGACTCAACTAGAAAAAATTATTGTTGAACACCCAGTTTTATTAAATCGAGCTCCAACACTACATCGTCTAGGTATTCAAGCATTCGAACCAAAATTAGTAGAAGGAAAAGCAATAAGATTGCATCCACTAGTAACGACTGCTTTTAATGCCGATTTTGATGGTGACCAAATGGCAGTTCATGTACCTTTATCGCAAGAAGCACAAGCAGAAGCTAGATTGTTGATGTTAGCATCGAAGAATATTTTAGCACCAAAAGATGGAAAACCTATTGTTACTCCATCGCAAGATATGGTTTTAGGTAACTACTATCTAACCATTGAAAAAGCGGGAGAAAAAGGTGAAGGACGCGTATTTAAAGATATCAATGAAGTTGAAATGGCGTATGAGAATGATGAAATTACATTTCATTCACGAATTGCTTTATTGCCTAAAGCATTAAATAACCCTCATTTTACCGATGACCAATTAAAAAAATACATTATTACTACTTATGGTAAAATTATTTTTAATAGTATTTTTCCTCAAGAAAAACCATATATTCCTTATGTAAATGAAGCAACAACAGAAAACTTAACAGAGGGAACCAGTGACAAATTTTTTGTCGAAAAGGGAACTAATATCAAACAATATTTACTTGAACATAGCCAAAAATTACCTCATCCTTTTAAAAAGAAATTTTTAAGTCAGGTGATTGCGGAAGTGTTCAAACAATTTAAACTTTCAGAGACTTCAAAAACATTGGATAAGATGAAAGATTTAGGTTTCAAATATTCAACAGTTGCTGGTATTACAGTAGCAGCATCCGATATTAATGTTATAGGTACGAAAACAAAAGTATTATCAGATGCTGAAGAGAAAGTTAAACGTTATGATAACTTCTATCATCGTGGTTTAATGACTGCATCAGAACGACGTACTAATGTAATCAACGTGTGGAAAGAAACAAAAGAAACACTAGAAGAAGATATTAAAAAAGAAGTAAATGAAAAGTATATTGATAATCATATTTATATGATGAGTGATAGTGGTGCCAGAGGTAGTATTTCTAACTTCGTTCAATTATCAGGTATGCGTGGATTGATGGCTAAACCAAACAATGAAACCATCGATATTCCAATTCGTTCTTCCTTTAGAGAAGGATTAACAATGTCTGAATTCTTCATTTCTACTCATGGTGCCCGAAAAGGATCAACCGATACAGCATTAAAGACTGCAGAATCAGGTTACTTAACAAGACGTTTGGTTGATGTTAGTCAAGATGTTATCGTTGTAGAAGATGATTGTGGTACTGATAAAGGAATGTGTGTAACTGCTCTAGTTGCTGAAGATGGCCGTGTTATTGTTCCATTACTAGATCGCATTGTGGGTAGATATACGAACAAACCTGTAATCAATCCTCAAAATAATGAAGTAATCATCGAAGCAAATGAGTTTATTTCTGATATGATTGCTGATCAAATTATCAAAAGCGGAGTTAAAGAAGTTTATATTCGAACATTGTTGACTTGTAATTGTAAGAATGGTGTTTGTGTTAAATGTTATGGTTCTGATCTATCAACAGGTGAAGTTGTTGAAAGAGGAGAAGTTGTAGGCGTTATTGCTGCCCAATCAATTGGGGAACCGGGTACACAATTAACCATGAGAACATTCCACTCAGGGGGTGTTGCTGGTGATGATATTACTCAAGGTCTTCCTCGTATTCAAGAATTATTTGAAGCTCGTGAACCAAAAGGAAAAGCGATTATTTCTGAAATAGATGGTATTGTTAATTCTATCAAACCAGAAAATTCAAATAGATTTGAAATCGAGATTCAAAATAAAGACACAAAAGAAATTAAGAAATACTTAACAGATAGTGGTAAAGTTGTCATTGTTCGTGAAAAGAGCAATGTAAAGGCTGGAGATCGATTAACTGAAGGGTTAATTCATCCTCGTGAATTGTTGAGAGTAGGAACTGTTGAAGATGTTGAAAAATATATTTTAAAGGAAGTACAAAAAGTATATCGTTCTCAAGGTGTAGATATTTCCGATAAACATATAGAAATCATCATTAAACAAATGCTACAAAAAGTTGTTGTCGTTAATGAAGGAGAAACAGACTTATTACCAGGTAGTTATATCTCTAAGAGTGAACTATATAGTTATATGGAAGAATGTATTAATAATGGTAAGATTACACCCATTACTAAACCGGTATTACTAGGTATTACAAGAGCTTCCTTAAAATCTGACTCATTCTTATCAGCAGCATCCTTCCAGGAAACAACAAGAGTATTGACAGAAGCTGCCATACGTGGTAAAAAAGACTACCTTGAAGGATTAAAGGAAAACATCATTATTGGTGGTTTAATTCCTGCTGGTAGCGGAATTGCTTTTGCTGATATTTTAAAACATGAACCCGAACAAGAAGAAGAAAAAGAATAGATGGGAACCCCCATCTATTTTTTTATGCATAGAGAATTATCTTGATAAAAAGGACTTGTTGTGATAAAATAGCACTATCTAATTTATAAGGAGAAAAAACATGTTTGGAAAAAGAAGTGATGGAAAGAAAATCAAGGGATTAAGTCCTGTAAATCGAATCATTCCTCATATCATGAGTGCTCGTCACGACTCACAAAATCTTTTTAAATATGAATTACAATGTGAATCATTAGATGAATTTATTACAAAAGAAAAAGAAAAAGAAATATCTATTAATTACATGCATATTATAATCGCAGGTATTGTTCGCTTATTCGCTTTACGACCTCAATTAAATAGATTTGTCATGAATGGGAGAATCTTTAAACGTAATAATATTATGGTTTCTTTTGTTGTAAAGAAAGCTTTACGAGATGATGTTGAAGAAACAACGGTTAAACTAGAATTCACTGGAAAAGAAAGCATTTACCAAATTAAAGAAAAAATAGACAATGAAATAAAAGCCAATAGTAATGTAAATGCGGTGAACGAAACAGATAAAACTGCGAAATTTCTTACCAATGTTCCTAATTTCTTGATTAAAATAGGAGTAGGGCTTTTAAAATGGTTGGATAAACATGGAATGATGCCTAAGAAGGTCATTGCTGCTAGTCCATTTCATACATCAATATTCATCACCAATTTAAAGTCAATTAAGACTGATTATATTTATCACCATATTTATGATTTTGGTACAACAGGAATATTTATCAGTATGGGAAAAGAAAAAATGCAAGCTGTGGTTGATAAAGAAGGAAATATTGTTTCTAGAAAAGTAATGACTTTAGGTGTTGTTACCGATGAACGTTTTTGTGATGGTTTATACTTTGGGAATTCTTTACGATTATTAAAAAGAATCTATGAGAATCCAAATGTTCTTAAAGAAGAACTAGAACATGTTGTAGAAGACATAGATTGAGATCTAATAAATAAAAATTAAAAAAAACTTGACAATAATAAAAAAAAGAGTATAATAATATAGGATTTATGAATACTAGTTTTGGTCATGCCAAAACTTATATTTATGCAATATTGAAACGCCCGGAAATGTGGTAGTATTAGCGAAAGGAGGAAATACAAATGCCAACTATAAGTCAATTAATTAGAAAGCCTCGTGAGTCAAAAATTAGAAAATCTAAATCACCTCATTTAGGAATTGGATTTAATAGTTTAAAGAAGCAATATACAGAAGTAGAAGCTCCGCAAAAAAGAGGAGTTTGTACTAGAGTACAAACAATGACTCCTAAGAAACCTAACTCGGCAATTCGTAAGTATGCCCGTGTACGTTTATCTAATGGAATTGAAGTAACTGCTTATATCCCAGGAATTGGACATAAGTTACAAGAACATAGTGTTGTGTTAATACGTGGTGGACGTGTAAAAGATTTACCAGGAGTACGTTATCATATTATTCGTGGAACACAAGATGCTACTGGTGTAGAAAACCGTAAACAAGCAAGAAGTAAATATGGTGCTAAAAGAAAATAATTTATTATAAATCGAAAGGAGGAATAAAAAATGCCACGTAAAGGACATATTCCAAAGAGAAAAGTTTTACCAGATCCATTATACAATTCACCAATCGTTACTAGATTAATCAATAGTATCATGCTTGATGGTAAAAAAGGAGTTGCACAACAAATACTTTATAACGCTTTTGAAAACATTGAAAAGAAAACTGGTCGTCCAGCCCTTGATGTATTTAATGAAGCCTTAGCAAATATTACTCCACAACTTGAAGTTCGTGCTCGCCGTATTGGAGGAGCGAATTATCAAGTTCCAGTGGAAGTAAGACCCGATAGAAAAATGACTCTTTGCTTGAGATGGTTAACCCAATACTCAAGATTAAGAAGAGAAAAGACAATGGAAGAAAGATTAGCCAATGAAATTATGGATGCCGCTAATGGTGTTGGTAATGCAGTTAAGAAACGCGATGATACTCATCGTATGGCTGAATCTAACAAAGCATTCGCACATTATCAATGGTAGAAAGGAGTTAATGTATGCCTCGTGATATATCTTTAGAAAAAACAAGAAATATAGGCATTATGGCTCATATTGATGCTGGTAAAACAACAGTGACAGAAAGAATACTATTCCACACTGGAAAAATCCATAAGATGGGCGAAACCCATGATGGAGCAGCACAAATGGACTGGATGGAACAAGAGATAGAACGTGGTATTACAATAACTTCAGCAGCCACAACAACATATTGGAAAGGACATCGAATTAATATTATCGATACTCCAGGACATGTAGATTTCACTGTTGAAGTTAGTAGATCACTAAGAGTCCTTGATGGAGCTGTCACAGTATTAGA
>JAEZSA010000128.1 GCA_023422115.1 Bacillota bacterium
TATATGTACTTTGATGTGAAAAACCAAGTGGGAGCATGTTTTATTACCAATGGTGGCTATTATGAAAAGCATACTCATCCGGGTATCATCGATATTTTCTATGATTCTTTACATTTAATGATTGAAAACTATTGGCCAAAAAAGGAAAGGCAAACAATCTTTATAGCTACTATTGGACAAACAAAGGCGATGATTGATGAACGAATTGTCATTCTTCCGATTGCTCCTTTGATGAAAGAAGAAGAAATCTACATTCCGGCAATTACACTCGCTGATGGATTAAATATCGTTGCTGAGCGAGAAGAAGAAAAAGATTGTATTATTTTCACGAAAAAGGGCTTTAAAATGCAGTACAATGGGTTATTAGAAGAACAAGGAGTAATTATAGTCCCACTGAAAAAAACGCTTCAAGCGTTAAATATAGATTTTGAAATAGTAGACAAGACGATTAAAATTATCTCTTAGGAGGGGAATATGGATTTATTTTTCCACAAAAATAAAATTATAAAATTTGAAAAAGAATATCAAAAACCCTATTTTCATAGACTAAAAATACTAACTTGGCTGTTGGCTTTCCATTTTGTTTTTATGATGGTGATGATAGGTTTTATTATTTGGGGGTCGCTTATCATGTTGATTCCGATTGGCGTTTTTGTCCTTTATAACATTTTTGCTTTTTATCATTATGTAAAGATTTATCGAGCAAATAAAATATGCAAAGAAGAATTCTATCGTTTGATTGCCATGATTGTTCATGATAATTTAGAAGTTGATGTAGCATACTTGAAGGACGACCCTCGCTTTCGCCAAATGGTAAAAGATACAAGACTGGTCAACAATTATGATGCGATTGGGGTATATAAAACTTTTAGTATCAATCTAGGAGGAGTTTCTGGTTTAATTCTTGATGTTAATGCTACTAGAAGTCAAGGGAAATCTACGGTTACCATTTTAAGGGGAGTAGTTTATGTCTTTGATACGGAATGTAGTACCAATATGCAGATTAGAAATGATGTATATCGGGGAGCAAAATGCCAAAAAGAAAGAGAATTATCTACTAGTGCTTATTCCATTTATTCATTTGATGGAAAAAAGAATTTTTTTCCTTCACCCAATTATGTGAAGAAGTTTACAAAGATTAATTCGATTTCTCCTCAAGCAGTAACGGCTATTGATTTTCAGCCAAATAAAATATCTATCTACGTGAAACGAAAAAACGTTTTAAAAATTCCGCGTGTATTAAGTGATACCAACATGTTAGGATGTTGCTCAGAATTATATGCAATGGTTAGTTTAGGTAGAGAAATGAGTGAGATATTAATCGAGTATTAAAAAAAGGTCTATTGCTAGACCTTTTTATTTATTTGATTTGATTTTCTTTTCTTTGGTTGATAGTTGCCATCATATGATCATACATATCTTCATCAATCTTGTATTTTTTCTTTAATACAAGGAATGCACAACATAAGAAAAGAATTGGTACTATTGTAATTCCTGCTCGCAAAATGAATTTCATGGTTGTGTTACTCGATTGTCCTTTGAAAATTTTGTTTGCTGAAGGGGTTATATCCATCGTATATAAACCAGTTACAGGATCTTTCGTGAAAGTAGAATCCTCAAGAGTATCATATAAATCTTCGATTTCTTGATTTGCATCAGCAATAGCTTGCTGTTTCTCGGTTTCACTATCAAATTCTTTCTTTTCAATTTCATCAAGTTTATCTTGTAACTCTTGATCGAAAATAATCTGATGTTTTCCTAAATTATCTAAATAATCAGCTTGACCATCGATAGTACCATAAATATATTTACTTTCAAAATCATTCTTTTGTGTTTCTAAAACACTAATGTTTTCTGTTAGAGCATAGATACCAGAAAAAATTAGAATACCCGTGATGATTAATTGAGTTACTGCACTGGCAAACTTTGCCATGAAAGGGCGAAGAGAGAAGATAACTCCTTCACGGCGTTCTCCTGTTTTATATTCATTATATTCAATGGTGTTTGTTAGATTAACAGTTAAAACCATATAGAAAATAGCTTGGCCACTAAATACAAAAATCGCGAAAATACAGATGGTTACAATGTTGATTGGAATAAAAGTAAAGCCTAATAATAATAACATAACATAACCAGCAAGGGTTAATGCGAGACTATAAAGTAATAATTTTGAACGTTTGAATTTATTGGCAAGAGAAGCATAGAAACTTTGCAATAAGATACTAGATACACCTAAGCAAAGGACTAATAATGTTCCTTCTATTCCTCCATAATTAATTTCTAAATAAATCATATTGTAAGCTAAGGTACTACCTAGTAAACTGCTACCAATATTATATAAAAACATCGCTAAGGTAACCCACAATAGTTGATCGTTGTTTTTAATAGTAACAAACATATCTTTAAAGGAAACATTATCCTCTTTTGCGTTGTTTTGAGCGATTACTCGTTGATCTTCTTTTACGCCAAATACCGTTAATGCTTGGCAAGCAACCAAAGCAAAAGCAATACCGATAGAAACACCACCATAGAAGCGAACCATATCTCCGCTTGCTAGGGCGATAATTGCGTTGGCAGCGAATGCTCCAACACCAGCAAATACAACAGCTAGCGTTGTAATCTTATTTCTCTTTTTAGCATCAGTACTTAAAGATGCTAACATAGACCAATAGGAAATATCATTCATTGTAAAGGTGATTTCCCATATGAAATAAGAAATTGAGAAGAAAACAACGAAGTTCCATCCGGTGAAAGTTCTAACATTGAATAGAATAACAATAACGATGGCAGTTAAGACAGCACCAATGATAATCCACGGTTTGAACTTTCCCCAACGACCTTTTGTGTTTTCAATAATGGTTCCCATGATAGGATCATTAATGGCATCCCAAATTCTTCCCACTACTAGTAATAAAGAGATTGTTGAAAACTGTGCTATGGTTAAATTCATTGTGTATTGAATATAAACCATTAAGAAGGTAGCCATTAATGTATAGGTCATATCACGACCAATACCTCCTAAACTATAGCACCACTTGTTTCGATTAAATATTTTTTGTTCGCTAGCAATACTGTTTTCCATAAGTCCTCCAAAAGTATTATTTTAACTCAATCATTTTATCATAATCTCACCAAAAAAGAAAGCCTTTTCACGAAAAACCAAAAAAATTTGCAAATAACTAGATTTAATAAAAAGATTATGATAAAATTGAATTATAAAAGGAGGGCTTAAATTTGAATAAGTTTTTTATTTGTAAACATTGTGGGAATATAATTGGTATGATTCATGCTAGTGGTGTTCCAGTTGTTTGTTGTGGGGAAGAAATGGAAGAGCTTGTAGCCAATACCGTTGATGCAGCTCAAGAAAAACATGTTCCTGTGGTAGAAGTAAAAGGAAATGTAGTAGAAGTAAAAGTTGGTAGTGTTCCACACCCAATGGTTCCAGCACATTTTATTCAATGGGTATATTTAGAAACAAAAAATGGTGGTCAGAGAAAAGCACTTCAACCAGGAGATGAGCCATTTGCAAGATTTACATTAATTGATGATGAACCTGTAGCAGTATTTGAATATTGCAATTTACATGGTTTATGGAAAACAGAAATCAAGAAATAAAAAAAGGCACTGAAATTAAAATTTCAGTGCTTTTTGTTTGATAAGTTCAATTATTTGTTGCTCGGTGAGAGGTTGTGAATAATAGAAACCTTGCACATAATCAACTCCAAGAGTTTTTAAGATTTCGATATGCTTTTTTTCTTCTACTCCCTCAACAACAATTTTTTTATTGCTTTCTCTTAATATTGTAACAAGGCTATTCATAAATAAACGAACAGTTTTATTTGATTCGTAGTTTGCAATCATGCTTTTATCCATTTTAATATATTCAAAAGGGAGAATAGAGATGCAGTCAATATTAGAATATCCTTTTCCATAATCATCAAGATAGAAACTAAAACCCAATGCAATCAACTCATTCATGATTTCGTGAATATTAATAATCGAAGAAGTAGCAATTGATTCAATAATTTCAAGACCTATTAAGGTCGTGGGGACATTGGCTTCATTTAAGGTATCTACTAATTTTGTTATAAAATCATTTTGGATAAATTGAATTCCCGAGAGATTAATGGAAACGCGATTAATATCATAGGCTTTAATATCAATTGTTTTAAGAAACTGACAAACTTTATGTAGCACCAATTCACTCAAGCGTGATATTAATCCACCTTTTTCAGCGATGTCAATAAAGATACTTGGAGGGATATATCTACCTTGTTGATCCTTAATTCTTGCTAAGGCTTCTATTGATACAATTTTACCTTCTGATATAGAATAAAGAGGTTGATAGTGTACTTCTACATTATTTTCATCGATAACAAGAGCTAAAGCAGTACTATTTTTTTCGAATTCAACGAAGGCATCTACAGTTTGTTGATTAATCACTTGAAACACACCTAGTGTTTCGCCTTTCATTTTATTAAAAGCGTAATCAAGTAGTAAGAAAAATGTTTCCACGTTTTGAATAATCTCAGATTTAATCGACAGAGCATTGGTCATAATTGTAAACGGAAGCCCCTCTACTTCCCAAGTAGAAGGAAACCCATCAAAGAGAAATTGTAGATTCTCGAATTTGTTTTTTTCTTCAGGAAGAAGAAGAATAAACTTATTCCCAGAATAACGAAATATAAGGTAATCAGGATACTTTTCCATTAAAAAATCAGCAATTTTAACAAGTAATTTATTACTGGATTGAACGCCAAAAAGAGAACTTAAATGATCATAAGATTCAATTGAAATAGCAAAGATGGAATATTTTTTATTTTTTTTCCCCGCGAAATCAAGATAGGTTTGTAAAGCAGAGGCATTAAAAAGTTCAGTGCGATTATCAATGTGATTTCGTGGTGATTGGGCAGACAAGAAAAAGATGACTAAGCCAATTGCATTAATAAAAGAAATAAACAGATATTTAGGAAAGACAAATTGAACAATCGATATTGCAATTAAGATAAAGAGAAAAGAAAAAATAGGATAAATTGTATTTCTACTAATTGTTTTTCGATATTTTATGACTAAAGCAAAAATCAAGATGACAAAGTATAGACCGATTAAATAATTAATAATATAGAAGTCGCCATAAATATAGTTTTTATTCTCATCAAAGTACACCAATGCTTTGGTAAAGGGAGTAGTTATTAATAGTATGATAAAAAGCACGGTTGGCGCTGATAATAAAAACAGTTTTAAATGGCGTAGTTTATCATTAATCTTGGTAAGAACTGCAACATAGCCAAAGAATAGATTGAGAGATAATGCTTCACTAATGTAATAAAAAATCATCACGGCATATAAAAAAGAATAGCTCAATGATTCAGTGTGCTTTAACATCAGTGTTGAGAAAATATTTAGTAAGATGTTAATTTCTAAAATAATTAAGAGCGTAAACCAGATACGATTGATCATAATAGGTAATCTTTTATGGATTAAAAAATAGATAATTAAAAAAAGTGTTAGGAAGCAAGCGCAAATCTCATAATCAATGACATACATCATAAAAAGCACCTCTTTAAATTTAATTATATAATAAACGCGATTAAGTATCAACAGTAAATACTTTAATTATTCCTTGAAAATAACCACGGTTAGTAATATAATTGTATAAAGAGGTACAAAATGTCACTATATATCGCAAAGGAATATTTAGAAAAACAGGGTAAAGTAGAAAGAATCATTACCTTTACTGTGTCAACAGCAACGGTTAGTTTGGCTGCTCAAGCTCTAGGAGTAAGAGAAGGCCAGATAGCAAAAACAATGGCTTTTAAGGAAAACGAACAAGCAATGGTGATTATCACTGCTGGTGATGTGAAAATTGATAATGCAAAGTTTAAAGCTGAATTCGGTTTTAAAGCACGAATGCTGACTCCTGAGGAAACATTAGAACATACCAATCATGAAGTGGGTGGAGTATGCCCTTTTGGAATGAAGATGGAAACATCAATTTATCTAGATCAATCGCTTTTAAACTATGAAGTAATTTATCCTGCATGTGGGGATGCTGCTTCAGCAGTAAGGCTTACACCAGAAGAATTGTCGCAGATTGTTGCTTATCGCAAGTGGATTGATGTCTGTAAACCTAAGGAGAATTAAAATGAATCAATTTAACAAACCAATTAATCGGTTAAATACAAGTTCAATAAAATGGGACTTAATTAAAGTAAGAACAAAAAAAGAGAATATATTACCTTTTTGGGTTGCTGATTCTGATTATATGACAGCAAAACCAATTATGGAAGCTTTGAAAACAAGAGTCAATCAGGGTGCTTTTGGTTAT
>JAEZSA010000002.1 GCA_023422115.1 Bacillota bacterium
GCACCTTGTGGAATCGCACTTTCAATCTTGATATCAAAGCCACCTACTAAGCAACCATTTTGTTTCATTCCAAAAACGATACCACGGATTAAAGCAATGCTTTGATGATATTCTTCTTTTTTAGGAAGAGTATCGGTTATATCAACCACCACAAATTCATCATCTTGATCAAATGAAGCACGAATAAAATTACTGTTGTTTTGTTTAACAGCAGCAAGTAATGCTAGATTAATCGTCGTAACTAATACTTTTCCATAATTGTGATCCGTGTGATTTCCTAGCAGTTCAATTCTTCCTGGCGAAGAAAAGAATACCTCGGCAGGTTCTTCAAAAGAAATCATGAATTTTTTCTTTAATCTTTCTATGCGAAAGATGAATTCACTATTTTGCATCATAGGATCCTACTTTTCTTTGATACTATTTTTTTGAAAATTCCAACTATCGCGACACATATCCTCTAAGGTATGCAAAGCGGTAAAGTTTAATTCTTTCTGCGCTTTGATGGTATCAGCATAACATTCATCGATATCACCCGGTCTTCGGGGATTCATTGTATAAGGAATCTTAACTTGATTCACTACCTCAAAAGTTCTTACAATCTCAAAAACACTATACCCTTTTCCTGTACCTAGATTATAGATGACAAGACCCGGGTTAGATTCTAGTTTTTTTAGTGCTAAAACATGTCCATTGGCAAGATCTAAAACATGAATATAATCGCGAACGCCAGTTCCATCTGGAGTTTGATAATCATTACCATATATTTTTAAATGGCTTAATTTTCCAATCGCTACTTGTGTAATATATGGCATTAAATTGTTGGGGATACCATCGGGTTCTTCTCCAATTAATCCTGACTTATGGGCACCAAGTGGGTTAAAGTATCGTAAAATACAAGCGTTGAATTTTGGATTAGATTGACAATAATCATGAATCATTTTTTCAATAAAATACTTTGTTCTTCCATAAGGATTACTAACTTCTCCAATTGGAAATTCTTCTGCGATAGGAACTGTATTAGGTTTTCCATAAACAGTAGCACTTGAACTAAAAACAAAGCGATCAACACCAAATTCTTCCATTAATTCTAATAAAGTAAGAGTAGAATCGAGATTATTGCGGAAGTATTTCAATGGTTTTGTGACCGATTCTCCTACTGCTTTTAATCCAGCAAAGTGAATCACCGCTTCAATCAATTCCGATTTAAAAACTTTACGAATTTGCTCTTTATCTAAAAGATCGAGTTGGTAAAATTTGGGATGAATACCCGTTATTTGTTTGATACGATCGACTACTTCAATCTTACTATTTGATAGATTATCGACAATCACAACATTATATCCTGCTTCAATCAAAGCAACTACCGTGTGACTACCAATATATCCCGTTCCTCCTGTGACTAAGATTGCCATATTATCCTCCTATGATTTCTAAACCAACAGTCTTAAAGAATTCACATAAGTGCTTTTCACCTATAGGTGTATTCTTAAAAATAGCAGTGCACTCTAAAATTTGTCGGCAGGTATCATTAATAAATTTTTCTAAAATTAATTCAACACGTTGAGCGGTGTTATTGATTCCATATTCTTTTTGTAATGAAAGAATCATTTCTTGATGAACGATGATATCAGGGGATGTTTGAAGTGCTTCTTGATAAGAGATGGTTCCTTTTAAAATGCCTTCAACAATTCCAAATTGCCTTTTCAATCTTCCTGGCAAGATGAATAATCCCATTGCTTCAATTAAACCAATCGATTCTTTCTTAATTGCATGAAATTGTTGATGAGCATGGAAAATTCCATCTGGATGTTTTTCATTAGTACGATTATTTCGCAAAATAATATACAGCTGATAATAATTATCTACTTTACGAACGATTGGAGTAATAGCATTATGTTGTGCATCAGTATATGGAATAAGTTCAATTTCTTGATCTTGATAGTCATTCCAAATTGTAAGGATATCTTGAGCGAAACGAATAATACTTTCACGATTTAAACTGATGATTTTCAAGCAAGAATTATACCAATTCAAATACGAAATCTGACAATCTTCATACCCTTTCTTCACCAATTCATATTTAGAACTAGAAGCAAATACAGGCATCAAATGTTTTCCACCTTGAAAATGTTCATGATTTAAAATAGAACCACCAACAATCGGTAAAGATGCATTGCTACCAATAAAATAATTAGGAAACAGATCGACAAAATCACACAATTTTACAAAAGTACTTTTGTCAATTTTCATATTCACATGATCTTTATGAATCACGACAACGTGTTCTTCATAATACTGATATGGAGAATATTGCATGAACCAATCTTCCTCTCCCAGTTTGAAATCAATTAAGCGAATATTTTGACGTGGTGGGGTATCGGTTCTGCCTGTATATCCTAAATTTTCATAACACAAAATACATTTTGGATATTTAATCGATACCTCATGTGCTAATTTTGCAGTTACTTTATTATCTTTTTCTGGCTTTGATAGATTAATGGTAATTTCTAAATAATTATTTGGAAAATTTGCCTTCCAAAACAAGTTTAATTTAATACGATTTAGTTTGACATAATAATTATGTACTTGTAAATCAAATAAAAAGCGACATGCTTCTTCACTCGAAACTTGGTGATACAAGTCATAAAATTTTGTTTGAACAACGCTTGGTAGCGGAGAAATCATATCCATTATAGCGGTAGTGAAGGTTTCTAATTCTTCTTCTGTAGCTAGATTTTCCTTGACAGCAATTTGCTCAATGGCGGTAATTAAATCATCAAGGTTCAAACCTTTTTCATCACTAGGATGATAGTCTTCTACTTGTAATTTCGCTAGTAAACAATTTCTAACATAAATTTCATCACTAGATTCCAAATACAATTTTTCTTTAGCGTAACTAATAAGAGAGTTTACTAATGTATTACGATCTTTCATTATCTTTTACCACTCCTATAATAATGTCATTATATAATATTAATCAAAAAAAGACAACATCAAAAGAATAACAATCCCTTATAAAGGTTATTATTCTTTCTTATTTGTATGCTAGACTAATAAGTGAAAATATGATAAACTACTTAAGAAGGTGATTATATGGAACCACTAGCTTATAAACTAAGACCTATGAACTTAGAAGATATTGTCGGTCAAAATCATTTGATTGGAAAAAATGGCGTCATTACTAAAATGTTGCAGAATCATAGTCTACCATCGATTATTTTATATGGTAGTCCAGGGATTGGGAAAACAACGATTGCTTTAGCAATTTGTAATTATTTACAGGTAGAATATCATGCTTTTAATGCCTCTACAGACAATAAAGCGATGTTGAAGGAGATTATCGACCAAGCACAAACCAAACAACCTTTGATTCTAATCATCGATGAAATTCATCGGATGAAAAAGGATATTCAAGATTATTTATTACCGTTTGTTGAGAAGGGGACGATTACGTTGATTGGATTAACGACAATTAATCCCTATCACTCAATTAATCCAGCGGTTCGTTCTCGCTGTACTATATTGAAATTGAATCCATTAGGTGAATCTGATTTGGAAACAATTTTTGAGCGTACATTTACTTATTTAGATAAAGAAATCGTTGTTGAAGAGAACGCAAAAAAGTACATCATCAGCTTATCAAATGGAGATGTCCGTAGCTTAATCAATATGATTGAATGCGTTTATTTTACCTTGAATCAAGAAAAATTAATCACGCTTGTAGCAACCAAAGAAATCTTGTTGAAGGCAAATGTCAGTATTGATAAAAACGAAGATAGTTTTTATGATACTTTAAGTGGTCTACATAAATCGATTCGGGGTAGTGATGTAAATGCAAGTTTGCATTATCTAGCTAAACTAGTAACTAGCGAAGACTTTTTACCTTTGATTAGGCGATTATATTGTATTTTTTATGAAGATATTTCCATCGCCAATCCTAATCTAGGTCCACGAGTAAGAGCTGCTTGTGAAGCTGCACTAGACCTTGGAATGCCGGAAGCGGTATTACCTTTATCTTCGATCGTTGTTGAAATGGCATTATCACCAAAATCCAATTCTACTTATTTGGCATTTCATGCAGCAATGAAAGACATTGAAGAGGGTCGCAGTGGAAATCTTCCACTTCATCTAAAGAATACCTACTCCTTTGATCCAAATCAAGGTAGCTACAAGTATCCTCATGACTATCCAGGTGCTTGGGTTGAGCAACAATATTTACCAGATAAAATTAAAAACGCGAAATACTGGACTGCTAAACTTACAAGTTCTTTTGAAGAATCACTAAAAGAGCGTTATGAAGCGATTGAGAAAGCTAAAAAAAGTAAAAATTAATAAGCAAACAAAAAAGCATCAAAATGAATTGATGCTTTTTATTTTTTAGTCTTTTCTTTATGTAAAGTTTGTTTTCTACATTTAGGACAGAACTTCATTTGTTCAATTCTGTCAGGAGTATTCTTCTTATTCTTTTCAGTCAAGTAGTTTTCCTCATTACAAACTGTACATCTCATTAAAAAAGTTACGCGCATAACTGTTCCTCCTAGATTTACTCACCTGTGTATTATACAATAAAAGTTCAGTAAATGCAAGAGTTTTATTTATTTAGTTTGCTTTATGCTTGGTAAGCAGGTCTAACTACATCGTAAGTTGTGCGAAGGTTGAATGCATTTTCAGCAGTTACAGCCTTAGCAGCAGGAATGATTGTTCTAATCGTGAATGTTTGATCATAACCAACAGAATTATTGAAGATTCTTACTTGGTATTCTACTTCTGTATCTACATTAGGGTAAGAAGTAATTAAACCATTACTTGCTATGAAAGGACTATTTTCAATTAATTGAATGGTAAAGCCCTTTAAGAACTTAGTGGCATTATATTCAGCATAAACCATGTCCATGAAATATTCCCATTTTCCAGCATGTCTCATTGTCATTGGACAATCTTTACCAGAGAAGGTATTATGTTGTTTTACAGCGAATACTGGATCTAATCGTTTTAGACGACATAATTCACCAACTAACTTCGCAAGATTACTCCAAGTGTGCATGATGTTTTCATTTTCATTAACAGTTGATTCAATACCAATACTATTTAAGTTTCCACCTTTGTTACTTAATGTTTTATAAGTATTGCTCCACCAAATAGTACCTACATAGTAATTACCATTAGAACCAATCTTTGTATTAATTCCTGTATAAGGAAGTAGTGTTTGAGAAGTTACATTAATCACTGTTCCCCCATTAAATGTTTGGGAAGCTTTTAGTGTAGATTTTTGATTGTTAACAACATAATAACCATCATCACTAAATGTTACATAACCAGGAACATTTTCAGTAGCTTTAATACCGGTGTCATACCAGCTGTTTTTAATTCCAGTACCATCACCAGCATGCCATGCAATTTCAGTAATTGGAACGGATTGGAAAATACCATCAGAACCAACAGAAAAATGCCATGAAGCTCCATTACAGCCATTGGTGTATTCACAATTTGCCGTTCCTGCTCCAGTTCCAGTATAACTTCCTGATGAGTGAACAGTAATAAAATCAATGCTTGTTGCTGCTTGTTCAGGATAGTTAGCAGCACCTGCTTTTAATTTATATTTTGTATCATCAATCACTAAATCTTCAAAGAAATATTTACTGATACTACCAGATAATAATTTTAATGGTCCACGATAATTTGGATCATCCGCTGCTTGCATACCATGAACATAAATAATTTCTTGTAAGACTGTCTCATATTGAATTTGATTAATCCAATTTTCTGGATTCATATAGTTTGGCATACTAACAGAAATGGAAGCAGCTACTTTTGAATCTACTGTAGAGGTAGCTGTAAAAACAACATCTCCTCCTTGTGAGAAGGCTGGAACACCATATTCATTAATTGTTGCGATAAAATCTTTTGAAGTAGTCCATACCACTTCTGGAGAAGCTGTTGCTGGAGTTACTACAACATTTAATTTAATGATACTATCCATAAATAATGGTAAGGTAGCATCCATAGTAATCTCTAGAGATACAGGGATATTTGGATTGTTGATAATGGTAACTATAGCTTCATATGTATAGTAACCACTTACACCACGAATAACAACTTCTCCAACAGAAACAGAAGTCACTTTACCTGTACCATCTACTGTTGCAACTTTCTCTTCCAATGTTGACCACTCTACGTTTGTTGCTGGTGTTCCATCAATTAGGAATTCTAATTGAGCAAATTCACCAAGATAGATTGTTGGTTGACTCGTTGCTGTTATTTTTTGATAAACTTCTACTGTAACATTTACTTTAGTTTCTGGAAAGTTCTTTACGGCTACTTCGATTGTAGCTTTACCGCCTTTATGACCAGTTAGATTTCCACTTGCATCGACACTAACGATATCTTCATTTAAACTCTTGTATTCAACAACAGCTTCATCATGAGTTCCTTTATTTAAAACTGCATTGATTTTAGCTGTTAGACTATCTTGTAATACAAAAGCTTGTTGAGCAATTGTAAGAGTTGGTTTTACTTCTTCAACAATCGCTTCATTTACCTTAACAGTAAAAGTTGCTTTAACACTACTAGCAGCTACACTAGTTACAGTAATTGTCACAGAACCAGCTTTTAATGCTTGTAGATTTCCAGATGTATCAATAGATACAATTGTTTTATCACTAGATGTGAAATTAACATCTTCGTTTGTTGCATTACTTGGAGTAACTGTCCATTCTAATGATAAAGCTTCCCCAATTTCCATTGTGGCAACAGCATTATTTACCGTAATCTCTGTAGGTAGTACATCTTCATTGATAGGATCTTCTTCAGGATCGGTACATGCCGTAAACATAAAAATTGATAAAAGTAAAAAAAATAAAATAGATAATTTTTTCACAATAATTCTCCTTTTTTTATTGATGTTTTTTTATAAATATCATTAATATTCTATCACAAACGTTTTCTTTATGCAATATTTTCCTTCATTTTCACTCGAGCAATATAAAAAAACACAATACTTGATTTTTTAGTTATTTTGTGATAATATATATAGGAAATTATTGATAAAGGAAATGACTAATGACTATGGAAGAACTAAATAAAAATACTCTAGTAATTGGGGAGGAACAAAAACCAGTTAAATTAAAACGACTAGAAAAGAAAAAACTTCGGGTAATCAATAAATTAATCGCTGGGGAAATCAATGGTCCTAAAGCTGCAACTATGTTGAAGATCACCACTCGTCAAGTACGGAATTTGAAACGCCAAGTTTTAAATGAAGGTGCAAATGGCGTGGTCCACAAAAATCGTTATAACAAACCAGTGAATACTTATGAACCAGAATTGCGATTAGAAATCGCTCATATTTACCGTACCGAATATCGAGGAACAAACTTTACTGAATTTGCAAAAATTATGCAAGAACGCGGTTATGATGTTTCTCGTAGTACTATCTATAATATTTTACGTCAAAATCGAATTCGTTCACCACAACGAAAGCGAAAAAAAAGAAAGAAGATTACTACTGTAGTAGATTCTTCACTAAAAACTACTATTAGTAAAACACCCGTTCATGATGAGAAAAGAAACTAAAGTTATTATCATAGGTTCTATTTCGATTGGTGGAAATCATAAAATTGCCATCCAAAGCATGACCAATACCCCAACAAAAGATATTAAAGCAACCGTGAACCAAATTAATGAATTAGCCCACTATGGTTGTGATATTGTTCGCGTTGCGGTTTTGGATAAAGAAGATGCGATGGCAATCAAACAAATTAAAGAGCAAATCACAGTTCCTTTGGTTGCAGACATTCATTTTGATTATCGTCTTGCCTTGATGTCTATTGCTAGTGGTGCTAATAAAATCAGAATCAACCCTGGTAACATCGGTTCTATTGATCGAGTAAAAAAAGTTGTTGATGCTTGTCAAGAAAACAATATCCCCATCCGTATTGGTGTAAATGGGGGATCTTTAGAAAAAGACATCTATGAAAAGTATGGTAAAGTCTCTGCTGAAGCTCTTATTGAAAGCGCAAAACGACACGTAAAGATATTGGAAGATTTAAATTTCACAAATATCGTGATTTCTATTAAAGCTTCTGATATTCAAACAACTCTTGCTGCTTATCGACTTGCCAGTGAAGTCTTTCCTTATCCTCTTCATTTGGGAATTACTGAAGCAGGAACAAAAATAGCTGGAACGATAAAATCTACTATTTGCCTACATTCCTTATTGGAAGAAGGAATTGGGGATACCCTTCGTGTTTCTTTATCAACTCCTCCACTGGAAGAAGTAAAAGTTGCAAAAGAAATTTTACACGCTTGTGGTTTATATGAGAAACCGACACTGATTGCTTGTCCTACTTGTGGGCGTACTCAATATGATATGCTACCCATCGTCGATGAAATCGAAGCCTTTTTAGAAACTCTAGGAAATGTTTCTTTAAAAGTTGCAATTATGGGTTGTATTGTCAATGGTCCTGGAGAAGCAAAAGATGCCGATATCGGAATTGCTGGGGGTAAAGATGTTGTATTACTATTTAAAAAAGGACAAATTATTAGAAAAATCCCAGTATCAGACGTACTTATTGAATTAAAAAAAGAAATCTTAACAATGATAAAATAAAAGCACTGAAATGTGAACTGATAGCCAGTTTATTCAGTGCTTTTTTAGTTTCTATTCAATGGATACTACAGTATATCCAGCATTCTTAATTCGACGGCGTAAATCTTTTTCATCAATTTCCTGCTCTGAAGTAACAGTTGCTATTTTAGTGGTTAAGTCAATAGTTACTTTTATATTTGGAATTTCTAGAAGGGCTTTTTCCACTCTTGCTTTACAATGTTCACACATCATGCCATCAATTTTTACTTTTTTTACCATCCTATTTTCACCTCCATTTAGAATTCTCGCTTTAAATCTTCTAATTCGTAATGCATTGGTTACTACAAAAATAGAACTAATACTCATTGCCATTGCAGCGTACATCGGTTGCAAGAGAATATTGAAAGTTGGATACAATATTCCAGCAGCGACAGGGATTAAAATGATATTGTATATAAACGCCCAAAATAGATTTTCTTTGATAATTTTCATCGTCATTTTACTTAAACGAATCGCATTTAAAGCATCTAGTAATTCATTCTTTACTAAAACAATATCAGCTGAATCAATGGCGATATCGGTTCCTGATCCAATCGCAATCGCAACATCAGCTCTAGTTAAAGCGATGGTATCGTTGACTCCATCCCCAACAAAAGCAACTTGTCGTGATTCATTTTGCAGTTTCTGTACAATCACATCTTTTTCTGAAGGGAGTACTTCTGCATAGATATCGGTAATCCCTACTTCACTGGCAATGATACTAGAATTCTCATCGGAATCTCCACTAATCATTGCTACTCTAATATTTAATTTTTTCATTTCTTTGATTGCTTCTTTACTCGTTGGTTTTACTTTATCTCGTAAAGCAATCAAACCAACTAAGTTTTGATTTATCGCAATTAACAGTACTATTTTACCCTGCTTTAGAA
>JAEZSA010000082.1 GCA_023422115.1 Bacillota bacterium
AACCACTTGTTGGTGAAGAAGTTGAGTTATTAGTTGTTATCTATAATTACTATTCAAAGAATGCAGTTTATAACTTGTTCCCAATTGCGGAAACAATAAAAGTTATTACTCCAGCAGCTTAATAAAAAATCAAGTCTTAGTACTTTTGTACTAAGACTTTTTTATTTAAAAGCATTTATAATTGCGAAAAACCCTAAAACATGATAAAATGAAAATAGATAAAAGGAGGCTTGTATGCAATATAGAAAGTGGTATGATAAAGAAATTAAAACCTCAACTTTAGGATTTGGAGCAATGAGATTAAAGGTTATTAATGATGAAATTGATGAGGCTAAAGGATTCGCTTTGATTGATAAAGCATATCGTGGCGGCGTTAATTATTTCGATACTGCAGTTCCTTATACGGATGGGAAAAATGAAGCTTTTGTTGGAAAAGCATTAAAAAGATATCCTCGCAATAGTTTTTACTTAGCAACAAAACTGACAATTCGCTTATATAAAACAAAAGAAGAATTAGAAAAAGTAATTGATCAACAATTACAAACATTACAAACAGATTATATTGATTTTTACTTAATGCATGCGCTAAACAAAAATACGTTTCAAACAATAAAAGATTGGGATATTTTGAAAATCGTTGAAGGTTGGAAAAAAGAAGGCAAAATTAAACATATAGGATTTTCGTTTCATGATGATTACGAAACATTCAAACAGATTGTTGATTATTATCCTTGGGATTTTTGCCAGATACAATTAAATTATATGGATGATGAAATTCAACAAGGGATTAAAGGATATTATGATTTAGTACAACGTCAAATTCCGGTGGTTATTATGGAACCCGTAAAGGGAGGAAAACTTGCCGCCTTTAATGAAGAAGTTTCGGGAATACTGAAAAAATATAATCCGGAAGCGACTTTATAAAACTGGGCTATGCGATGGGTGGGCTCTCTTGATGGTGTTAAAGTTATTTTGAGTGGCATGAACGAGATGGAACAAGTAGAAGACAATCTAAAAACATTCCAGGATTTTAAAAAATTAAATGAAAAAGAACAAATATTAATTGAACAAGTAAAAGAAAGTTTAAAAAAGATTACGGAAGTAGGATGTACCAATTGTCAATATTGCATGCCCTGTACAGTGGGCGTGAACATTCCGGGTAATTTTAGAATTTTTAATGATTATGCAATGTATAAAGTAGAAGGCGATGCTAAATGGCGATATAATGACTTGATTAGTAAAAAAGCAAATGCAAGTTTATGTATTGAATGTGGAAAGTGCGTTCCTCAATGTCCTCAGGGAATCGATATTCCTAATGAATTGAAACGCATGTTGAGAGTTCTTCCCTTTTTAGAGTAAAGGATAAAATAAATGATTGGAAGCATTGGAGAAACCAAACGAATTTTAGATAAATATAATTTGCAGGCAAAGAAAAAAATAGGGCAAAACTTTTTAGTTGATAGTAATATCATTCATAAAATAGTCCATCAAATCAATGTAACAAAAGAAGATGGGATTATTGAGATAGGTCCGGGAATCGGAGCAATGACAGAAATGTTTTTAAAACAAGCAGGGAAAGTTTTATGCTACGAAATAGACAAAGACATGATTGAAGTACTTACGAAAGAACTCGTTTGTGAGAATTTAATCATTAAAGAGGAAGATTTTTTGAAAGCAGATTTATTAGCAGATTTGGGATTATTTCAAGACAAAAAGCGCGTAGTAGTTGCTAGTAATCTGCCTTATTATATTACCACACCCATTATATTTAAATTGTTGGAAGAAGATACACAAATTGATGAATTTTATTTTATGGTTCAAAAAGAAGTTGGCTTACGTTTGACAGGTAAACCGAAAACAAAAGACTATAATAGTTTAAGTGTTTTAATTTCGTTTCAAGCAGAGGCAAAATTGTTGTTTGAAGTGAAGCGAAATTCCTTTTATCCTGCACCAGAAGTAGATAGCGTAATAATTAGCTTAATTAAGACAAGAAACGATTATGGCATAAATAATAAGGCTAAATTTGTGGAATTTGTTCAAAGTATATTTGCAATGCGACGCAAAACAATAATAAACAATTTAATGGCTAAATATTCATTTTCTCGTAGAGAACTTCTCGATGTTCTGTTGAATAAAGGATACAAAGAAACATTGAGAGCTGAAGAATTATCTATTGAAGAAATTGTCAATCTATACAAAGCACTCACTTTATAGGAGATAAAAATGAGAGTAAAGCAAAATTGTAAAATCAATATAGGATTACAAGTCTTGAATAAAAGAACAGACGGATATCATGATTTGGTTTCTATTTTTGCCCCTATTAGTTTATATGATATTCTTTGCTTTCGTGTTATTCCGAAAGGGATAAAAGTAAAAATGAGGGATATTCCTCAAGAACAAAACATCGTTTATCAAACAGCAAAACTAATACAACAAGAATATGGCGTTGAAAAAGGAATATACGTTCGTATTAATAAAAAAATACCAATAGCTGCAGGACTGGGTGGTGGAAGTGCAGATGCCGCAATGACAATTAAAATGTGTAGTAAATTATGGAAACTTAATTTATCAAGGGAAGAAATGATTAGCATAGCTGAAAAAATAGGCAGTGATGTTCCTTTTTTTGTTCATAATAAATTGGCAATCGTTCGCGGACGAGGGGAAAGAATAGAAGAACTGAACAGCGCCATCAAATTATTCATTCTATTAGTAAAACCAGATTTTGGTTTTCAAACAAAAGAGGTTTTCACGCATTTAATTCAAGAAAAAGAAAAAAACAAAATGGAAACCGTAATTATTGGTTTTAAAGAAAACGAGTTGAAAAAAATAACCCAAAGCATTCAAAACGATTTAGAAAAAGGAATTTTATACGATACCGAAAAAGCACAAGAAATCTTAAAGATTAAAAAAGAATTACTTGAGGTTGGTGCACTGAGTAGTTCAATGAGTGGTAGTGGTAGTTGTGTATATGGAATTTTCAAGAATCAAGAAGAATTAAAAAAAGCACAAAAAAAACTAAACAAAAAGGGTTGTCAAAAAAGACGAATATTTATCGCAAACAGTATATAGAGATAGGAAAAAACGTTTACCATAGAAATCACATTGTAAAAAAGGAACAAATCGTATATAATGTAAATGAAGATACACAGCAGGAGGACTTTTTTAAAATGGCAATTGTTCATGGAACAAAAGTAAAATTATTTTCTTTGAATTCTAATCCGGAATTAGCAAAAGAAATTGCGGATTATATGGGGATTGAGTTATCTGAATGTAACATAGAAAGATTTGCGGATGGAGAAGTAGGAATTAACATTCCAGAAACAGTACGTGGTCACAATGTCTTTGTTGTACAATCGACATCAAAACCAGTAAATGAGCATTATATGGAACTACTTATTATGATTGATGCTCTTAAGCGCGCATCAGCGCGAACAATCAACATCATTATGCCATATTATGGCTATTGTAGACAGG
>JAEZSA010000166.1 GCA_023422115.1 Bacillota bacterium
CTCCAGTCAGGTACTAGCTCGTTTAATCAATAAAGGAGTGTCACGAGAAGAAAGTTATGATTTAGTTCAAAATGCAGCTTTTATCAGCAATGATCAAGAAGTTGATTTTAAAGAAGTATTGAAATTCAGCAAAGTAAGCAAGTACTTAACCTCAGTAGAGATTGAAGATTGTTTTCAAATTGAATATACTTTAAGAAATGTTGACAAAATTTATAGAAGGGTGTTTGAAGATTATGAGTAAAACAGTAGTTGTAATAGGAAGTCAATGGGGTGATGAAGGAAAAGGTAAAATTACCAATTTTCTAAGTGAACAAGCTGATTTTGTTGTTCGTTATCAAGGTGGTGACAATGCGGGACACACAATTCAATTTGATGGAGTTACTTATAAACTACATTTGATTCCTTCGGGAGTATTTAACCCTAATATAAAAAATATTCTAGGGAATGGAATGGTAATCAATCCGATTAATGCATTACAAGAAATTCAAGCATTAAAGAACCAAGGATTTCCATGCAATAACTTGTATTTAAGCAATCGAGCTCATGTAATTATGAATTATCATATGGAAATAGATGCATTAAAAGAAGAGGCAATGGGTACAGGTAAAATTGGTACAACGAAAAAAGGAATAGGACCTGCTTATACCGATAAGACAGCACGAGATGGAATTAGAATTATCGATTTGATTTCTCCTGATTTTCCTCAGTTATATCAAGAAAAATTAAAAACTAAAAATGAAATAATCAAGAGTATGGGAGGGACCCCAATCGATTATAAAACAACATTGGCAACTTATTTGGAAGTCGCAAGTCAAATAGCTCCTTATGTTACAGATACTGTGACATTATTGAATAAAGGAATTAAAGAGGGTAAAAAAGTAGTTTTTGAAGGAGCTCAAGGAGCACTATTAGATGTTGACTTCGGTTCATATCCTTTTGTTACTTCTTCCAATCCAACCAGTGGTGGAGTATGCACGGGTAGTGGTGTAGGACCAACAAAGATTGATGAAATCATCGGAGTGGTAAAAGCCTATAGTACTCGAGTAGGTAGTGGTGTTTTTCCTACTGAATTTGAAGATGAAATATCGAAAGATATTCGAGAACGAGCACACGAATATGGAACAACAACCAAAAGACCCCGTCGAATCGGATGGTTGGATTGTGTTGTCTTAAAGTATAGTGCCATGATTAATGGTCTAACAGGAATCTCTTTGATGCTACTAGATATATTAAGTGGTTTAGATACCATTAAATTATGCTGTGCTTATAAATTAGATGGAGAATATATTGATTATATTCCTGCTGATAATCATTTGTTAGAACGATGCCAACCAGTATACTTAGAAATGAATGGTTGGAAGGAAGATATCACTAATGTGAAGAGTTTCAAGGAATTACCTCTGAATGCCCAACAGTATATTGAGAAAATTGAAGAATTAATCGATGTAAAGGTAAAAATATTCAGTGTAGGACCCGATAAATTACAAACAATTGTTCGCGAAAATATATTTTAAGGACTAGGCTATGGAAAGAAAATATGATGTGATTATTGTTGGAGCAGGGCCGATGGGAATTTTCACGGCTTATGAATTAATGGAAAAAGCTCCAGAAAAGAAAGTATTGTTGATAGACAAAGGACATGACATTTATAATCGAAAGTGTCCCATTTTAGAAAAGAAAATAACCCAATGTCCAAAAAATGGAGATGGTCATAGTGGCTGTCGTCCTAGTTGTTCTATGACTAGCGGATTTGGTGGTTGTGGAGCTTATTCTGATGGTAAATTTAATATTACGCAAGAATTTGGTGGATGGATGCAAGAGTATATTGATTCTGATGAAGTGTTAGAATTGATTAAATATGTCGATCAGATCAACCTTCTTCATGGAGCACCAACAGAATTGACCGATCCAACAACCAAAGAAGTTTATGAAATTGAAAAACAAGGAATTGCAATCGGTTTAAAACTATTAAAAGGTCAAGTTCGCCACTTGGGAACAGAAATTAATTTAGAAGTTTTAAAAAATATCAATAAAAAATTACGAGAAAAAATAGATTTTTTATTCAAAACCGAAGTAAAGAATATCATTGTTGAAGATGATATTATTAAAGGTGTTGTTATTCATGATGGTGATATTATCCATGCGGACTACGTTGTTTTAGGAGTTGGTCGTGGTGGAAGCGAATGGCAAACAAATGTTCTAAGCGCTCATGGTATTAAGTTTAGAAATAACAAGGTTGATGTTGGTGTCCGTGTAGAAACCAATGATATTATCATGGATAACATCAATAAAAATTTATATGAAGGAAAATTTATTTATACAACCAGTTTAGGAACACAGGTAAGAACATTTTGTTCTAATCCTAGTGGTCATGTGGTTGTTGAAAATCATGAAGGAATTATGGTTTGTAACGGGCATTCCTATCATGATACCAATCTTGGATCAAACAATACCAACTTTGCATTATTAGTGTCTCATGAATTTGATGACCCATTTAAGGATCCAAATGAATATGCCAAGTCGATTGCTCATCTTGCGAACAAATTAAGCAACGGTGGAGTTATTGTTCAAAAATTCGGAGACATCTTAAAAGGGCGTCGCTCTACGAAAAAACGTATCGATGAAGGATTTGTAAAGCCAACCTTAAAAGAGGCTATACCAGGAGATTTAGCCCTAATATTGCCATATAAAACAATGAAGTCGCTAATTGAAATGATTCAAGCACTGAATTATGTTACTCCGGGAATCGCCAGTGATCATACGTTATTCTATGGTGTTGAAGCAAAATTTTACTCTGATCGCGTTGATGTTGATAGTACCTTCCAAACTAAAATCAAGAATTTATACGTGGGTGGAGATGGAGCTGGAATCACTAGAGGTTTAGCTCAGGCGGGAGCCAATGGTATTAAGATTGCTCGTTCTATTATTGAAAAGTAAAAAGAAAACGTATTCAAGTGTTTTTATTATAAAAACACTTGTTTTTATTATAGAAACATATTATAATAGATAAAACTATTAAAGAGGTTATATTATGTATAAAAGTACAAGAGAGACAGAAAAATTGAAGGTGATTTCCTCTTCGCAAGCGATTATCAAAGGAATAGCCAGCGATGGGGGATTATTTATTTGTGATAAACTTCCTCATGTAGATTTACTAGAATTAGTAGGTGCTAATTATCATCAATTAGCAAAAAAGATTATGGAATTACTACTAGATGATTTTTCTGCAACCGAAATCAGCGAGATTGTTGATCAAGCTTATGATTCTAAATTTGATACATTTGGAATTGTGAGACTTGTAGCTACCAAAAAATGCCATTTTTTAGAATTGTTTCATGGACAAACACTAGCATTTAAAGATATGGCATTATCAATATTGCCACTACTACTAGCAAAAGCAAAAATAAAAAATAAAATTTCAGACAAAACAATCATCTTAACAGCGACTTCAGGAGATACTGGTAGTGCTGCTTTAAGTGGGTTTTATAAACAAAAAGATATTGATGTCATCGTTTTTTATCCTAATAGTGGGGTTAGTCAAATCCAAGAGCAACAAATGCTATCTTTTCAAGGAGCAAATTCTCATGTGATTGCCATAAATGGGAATTTTGATGACGCACAAAGATTGGTAAAAAGAGCGTTTAATGATGAAAAACTCCAACATTATCCCCTATCCAGTGCCAATTCAATTAATATTGGTCGTTTAATTCCTCAAGTTGTGTATTATTTCTATGGATATTTAGAACTAGTCAGAACAAAACAAATTTCCTTTGGAGAACAAGTTAATTTTGTTGTTCCAACAGGAAATTTTGGTAATATTCTTGCGGGATACATGGCCAAAAAGATGGGAGTTCCAATTCGAAAATTAATTTGTGCTTCAAACGAAAACAATGTATTGACTGAATTCTTTCAAGAAGGAATGTATGATTGTAATCGCCCCTTTATCAAAACATCTTCACCATCCATGGATATTTTAATATCCTCTAATTTAGAGAGATTGCTATATTACATTAGCGGTTGTGATGCAAGAAAAGTAAAAGATTTAATGATGCAATTATCAACAAAGGGAAAATATCAAATTGACGAGGTTATGCGAGCTGAATTACAAGACTTTTATGCTAATTTTGCGAGTGAAACAGAAATGAAAGAAGCAATTGTTGATGTGTATCAGAAAGATCACTATCTAATTGATACTCATACAGCAGTAGCAGTAGCAGTTTATGAGAAATATCGTCAAGAAACCGACGATCAAACAAAGACAATTATTACCTCAACTGCCCATCCATTTAAATTTTCTCGTGCAATTTGCCAAGCATTACAGATGGATATCAAAGGAAGTAGCGATTGGGAATTTATTCAAGCATTGTCTAGTAAAACAAAAAATGCAATTCCTAAAGTACTTACTTGTTTGAACAAAGAGCAAAAGCGTAACTTATGGTCAAAAGAAGAATCTTATGCTCATTTAGAAAAATTATTAGGTGATTTATATGAAAAAAATTAAAATTAGGGTTCCAGGAACAACGGCTAATTTAGGTCCAGGATTTGATTGTTTGGGATTAGCTTTAAATCTTTATAATGCCTTTACTTTTGAAGAAAGTCTCCAATGGAAGTTTATTCATTTTGAGGAAAGATATGCCAACGATATGAACTTAGTGGTTCGTAGTATGCGAAAAGTATATGAAAAAGCAAATAAGCCACTTCGCCCTTTCAGTATCTCAATCGAAGAACAAGTTCCTATTAGTCGCGGTCTAGGAAGTAGTGCAACCTGTATTCTTGCAGGGATTGTAGCTGCAAACTATTTCTTGGATTTTCATTTAAGTGATCAAGAAATTATTCAATTTGCAACAGAGATGGAAGGACATCCTGATAATGTTGCACCTGCTTTCTTAGGCTCTTTGGTTTCTTCTGTTAATACAGAACAAATTATAACAGTTAAACATGAAATAGATGAAAGTTTACATTTTATTGCGTTAATTCCTAACTTTCCCCTGTCGACTAGAGAGGCGCGAGAAGTTTTACCTCATGAAATTAGCTATCAAGATACGATTTACAACATGTCACGAGCGATTAATTTACCTTATGCTCTTTCAAAAGGAGACTTATCGATGTTATTTTCTTTAATCGATGATAGAATGCATCAGCCATTTCGCTTTCCGTTGATTAAAGATGCACCTATCTTTTTAGCGTTTGCTAGAGAAAATCATATTCCTTGTGCATTAAGTGGAAGTGGTTCAACTTTATTGATGATTACAAAGGAAGATATTACTGATGAACTAAAAAAATTATCTGTTGAAGCTAAATGGGAATTTTTAGTCCTAAAACCAGATAGAAGAGGAACCACGATGGAGGATTTATCATGAAAGAAGACTTTTTAATTGTTCATAAGTGTATTTTGCCCGAGTATTTTGATGCTGTGATTACTGCTCGTAATCTAATCAATGATCGAGGATATAATGTGAGTGATGCTTGTAAAGAAGTAGGAATCAGCCGTAATACGTATTATAAATATAAAGATTTCATTTTTATTCCTTCCTCTAACCATGGAAAAAAAGCAATTATTGCTTTTCGGTTAAATCATAGAAAAGGGATTCTTTCTAATCTGTTGAATTTTGTAGCAGCAAGTGGTGGAAATATTCTTGCTATCAACCAAGAGATGCCCATTCACGGAAGTGCTTATGTAACGATTACTGTTGATTGTATGGATTTAGAATATACTACCAATGATTTTATGGAACGATTAAAAGATTTAAATGGAGTTAGCAGCGTTGATCTGATAGCCCTTGAATAGGAGAAAAAAATGAGTAATAAAACAAAAATAGCGATATTAGGATTAGGTACTGTTGGTTTTGGTGTTTATGACATTATCACAAAAGCCCCTTATCTTAAAAATGTAATAGTTTCAAAGATTCTTGATAAGGATATATCAAAACAAAGTTTAGTAAATAAAGCAGAGGTTACTATCAATTATAATGATATTATCGATGATAAAGAGATTAAGATTATTGTAGAGACAATGGGAGCAGGAGAGTTTTCTTATCATTGTATTAAAAAAGCATTAGAAGCAAAAAAACATGTCATTACTGCGAATAAAGAAGTGATTGCTCTTCATCTGGAAGAATTAAATAAATTGAAAGAGAAAAAAGGAGTTTCTTTATTATATGAAGCTTCTGTTG
>JAEZSA010000148.1 GCA_023422115.1 Bacillota bacterium
GGTCCAAGGTTCGATACCCCAAAGTTACTAGAAAAAATACTTATATTGTTATACTCTTTTAAAATGCTATTTACCCGTTTTCTAAAAATGATATCTTGTTTCGCTTTTATTCTATAACCAACAGAAATAATCATATCCAAATTATATAATTTAGTTTTGTATTTCTTGCCATCTTTAGCAATTACCGAGGATTCCTCGACAATTGAATTATTTAATTCATATTCTTTAAATATGTTTTTAATATGTAAACTAATATTATCTATTGAAACTCCATATAAATATGCCATTTGCTTTTGAGTTAACCATACTGTTTCTTCTAATGGATTTATTGAAACCTCTAATTCAACTTCATTATTTTTAAATCTAACTAATTCATACTTTTTTTCTTCCATAATAAAACAAAAAGCGGATTACTTTATTAATTTACCTAAAATATTTAGTAAACAAATACTAAAAATCTAAGAATATTAATAAAATAACCTGCGGTCCCTATAGACGCGATAACTGCAAATGATTCAACTTTAGTCAGGTCAATAAGAACAAAAACATAAATGTTTTATATATCTTACTTTATAGGTATAAGATATATTTTAATCATTCTTATTTACAATATTATGATAATAAAACATCAAGTTCAAATCAAGAGAATTATCAATAATAATCCTCTTCAATTGCTATATTTAGATATACTCCCAAACTAACAAGTTTGTTAAACACCTAAATTATGCACATTCAACCCTACCTCGAGTGTATGAAAAATCCATAATAAAGAGCCATTTCTAAAGTTGGAATTACTCCAATCATAAGAAATGGCTTTGTTTTCTTAAAATTGAGTCTTTTTGACCCTTTTTTGTTACCTTCTTTCCAAATATACAACACACTCTACATTTGCAGTATTAGGAAACATATCTAGTGGTGTTACGCTTCTTACTATGTATGCTTTTTGTAAATGATTGATATTCTTAACTAGTGTTGCTGGGTTACAAGAAACATAAATTACTTTACGAATCTTTGATTTTTGTAGGTAATTAATGACACTTAGTTCCATTCCTCGACGAGGTGGGTCGATTACAAGTACATCCGGATTAAAGTTTTCTTTTCCAAAATCATGTAAATGAGGTAATATATTTCCATGATAGAACTTCGCATTTTCGATATTGTTTAGTTTTGCAAACTCTCGAGCATTGATTATACTACTTTCATTATTATCGATTCCTCGAACTTCTCCAACACTTTTTGCTAAATAAAGACCAATACTTCCAATTCCACAATAACAATCCACTATCTTTTCTTTTCCCATTGGATTGATAATTTTCTTAATTTGGTCATACAAAACAATGGTCTGTTTTGTGTTTAATTGGAAGAAAGAATCGGGAGAAATCATAAATTCCAAATCTCCTAGTTTTCCTTTTATCTTTTCTGCTCCTGTTAAGCGATAAACTGGCCCTGAAATAATTTCAATTGCCTTAGGGTCATCATTAATCGAATAATTGACTGAAGTTAAGTTGGCATAATCCCCAACATCCTTTAAAATACCGATTAATCGTTTTTCTTTTTCCATTAATACAAAGGTTGCTTGTACTTCTCCAGTTTCTTCAAAGCCACGTAATACAATATAACGTAAGTTTCCTTGACGGAACCGTGGATTATAAACATCAATACTGCTTTTTGAAAGAAATTCCAAAATCAATTTCATCTTTTTTGTGATTAATTCATTTTCCACCATACATTCATCGATGTAAACGACCTTATTAGAATCTGCAGCGTACATTCCAACAACAACTTTTTCACCATCATGTCTAGTTGGCAATTGAGTTTTATTACGATATTTCCATGAATTTTCCATTCCTAGCGTATCATTAAATTTCACTTTGGAATAATCCCCTTCATAATATCGCTCAAACGCTTCAACAACCAATAACTTCTTTTGGTTTAATTGCTCTTTGTAATCAATATGTTGTAATTGACACCCACCACATCGGCCATAATAAGGACAAGCTGGCGTAATTCGTTTGAGAGAAGCTTTTTTAACTTTATTAATGATTCCATAAGCATACTTCTCGGTAACCTTTGTAATTTTTACCTCTACCACTTCTTCAGGAATGGCATCAGCAACAAAAACAGCCAATCTTTTAAAGTATCCAATTCCTTCGCCATTGATTCCTAAACGTTTAATTGTTAGTAAAATTAAATCATTTTCTTTTACAAGTTCATTCAATTGTGTATTCATATTTTTCACTTTCTGTATTGAACGCGACTATTTAATTCTCTAGTCGCCTTAATATCTAATTTGCATATTTTACGGTCATAGGTAAGAATTCCATTTGTTTCTTCTTCAACATCACTCACTTGAGTATAAATAGCGGCTGCTAATCCTTTTTCAAGATGAGGAATAATTTGTTTTTCATATAATTTAGTAAAAGCTTTTTGAAATGAAGCTTCATCAGTATAATATCGATAACCAAAGGTTTTATCCAAGATATAAGAATGTTCTGGAATCTTATAAGAATAACCCCCAAATTCACTCAGAATAATCGGTCGTTTGTCTTTTTTCAGTCTAACATCTTTAAAATAGATATGTAGACTTGATAGGTCACTTACTTTTTGATCAAACCAACCGCTGGTTGAATCGACTAAACGAGTATCATCAACTCTTTTTAAAACTTCCGTCACTTTTACACTATTAAATTGTCCCCATCCTTCATTAAAGATGGTCCATAAAACAATAGAAGGACTATTATACAATAAAGCGACTGTTTCTTCCATTGACTCGATAAATATTTTCTTGTTTTCAGGAGGAATTGCTCGTTTTTCATCGTTTCTTCCTTTAAAACCAATCGTAGGAAGAACGGTATCCTGAGCAAACGAATACGGAGAATTATTCACCATATCCTGCCATACAATCATTCCTAATTTATCACATAAGTTGTACCAAATCAGCGGTTCAACTTTAATATGTTTCCGTAACGTGTTAAAACCCAATTCTTTCATTTTTAAAATATCATAGATAAAACCATCAATCGTTGCTGGTAAATAAAGTCCATCAGGATAGAAGCCTTGGTCTAAAAGTCCATTAAAAAAATAAGGTTCATTATTTAATGTTAATGCTTTTCTCCCATGATACTCTCCAATTCCTACTTTTCTCATCGCAAAATATGAGTTTACCTGATCATTTTTTGTTGTGATGAGTAGTTTATATAAATGTGGATTAT
>JAEZSA010000154.1 GCA_023422115.1 Bacillota bacterium
GTCTTATTTTTATTGACATATAGTTTGGGCTTTATGGGAGTAGCAGGTATTGTATTAGCAATCTCTTATGGGATTAAAAAGATAAAGCAAAACACACAGCAAGCAAAACATAGTTAAAGCAAAGAAAGCGAAAGCTTTCTTTTTTGATATAAAAAAATGGTTTTCCTTTACAAATTATTTATTATATGATATCATAAATATATAAGACCGAATAGAGTTCGAATATGCGAACTTAGAAAAATAAGAAGAATTTGAGGTGTTATCATGCTTCAAAATAATAAATTTAAACTATTGGCCGTTGATATTGATGGAACTTTACTGAATAGTAGCGGTGAATTAACCGAAAGAACTAGTACTTCAATTCGTGAACTCATTGAACAAGATAACCTTTTTGTCTTGTCAACGGGAAGACCTTTAATCGGCGCTAGAGCTATCAGTAATCAAATCCCGTTTGACATTCCTATCATTGGAGGAAATGGAGCCATTGTAGCGACTTCAAAAAGTAGAAAAATCATTTTTCAAAGAGATTTAGATGTGAATGTTGCTTATGATGTGATTAAGATTGCGAAGGAATATGATGCGTCACTCGTAATCTGGTGTCAAGATGAATTATTTATAAATCGTAAAGATCCCTATACCGAAAAATATGGTAGTCTTGCTTCCAGTTATCCTCAAGTTTTATCTGATTTATCTATCATTTTTACCAAGGATATTACAAAAATTATTTGGTTTGATGAACCAGATCATTTAAAGCGAATTCAAAAAGAAATTAAACCTCGCTTAAAAGGAAAGGTAAATTTCTTTACTTCGAATCCCACTTATTTGGAATTTGTTCATAAAGATGCTTCTAAGGCGAAAGCACTAGAAATGATTCGTAAATATTATGGATTAAAGCGCAAAGAAATCGTGGCAATAGGGGATGGATTCAATGATGTTCCCATGATTCGTTATGCTGGTTTTGGAGTAGCAATGGCAAACGCAGATGAGGAAATTAAAAGACAAGCTGATTTTATTACGTTAAATAATGATGAGGATGGTGTTTCTTTTATTATAGAAACATTTTTCTTAGAAAATAAACATATCACTGGAGATTTTATGAAACAATATCAAATAGTAAAAAGAAACCTTCTGTTAAACAGAAAATATCACATTTATCCCTTGTCGATTCATGAATTAGAAACAGGAATTATCGCGATGATTCACCAGGATCAAGATTACTTATTGTGTTTGGGTGAACTAGCAGAGGCTTTTAAGGGAGAAAATCTGGTTATCAACCGTGTTCAAGGGAAAAAATGTCATTTAACTCATGAAAATGCAGAGCAGATACGCCGATTATTACCTTTTACAGCACCACGCCCTGTATTAAGAGAAGAGCGTAGTTTTGGCGTTGGAGATCGCTTAGGAATCGCTGCTTTAGGTCATATTGAAGTGTTCAAACAATATGATGCTTTTCCAGTTTTAGCACAACAATCAATTAGAGAACTCAATCTAACCAATCGAAAATACGAAGATGTTTTGGATTGTGTTAGTTTTGCTACTTTAAAAGCAGGGTATCAAAAAGGATTTGGAGCGGATGGAGATCACCTAAAACATCATGAAGAAATTGAATATGCGCTACGATTAGGTTTTAGTATGATTACCTTGGATTGTAGTGAACACATTGATAATCATGTTCAAGCAATGAGCGAAGAGGAATTAGCAGAAATTAGTTTACCAGAAGAAATAAAAAATAAATATGATCATAAGAAATTTATTGTTGAAGACGTAGAATTGGTATTTAGTGAGCAAGAATTAAAAAAATGCTATTTAATTTATCATAAAGCCATTGAATTTGCGATTAAGATTTATCAAGATTATATTAAAAACAACTTGGATCGGGTTGACTTTGAGATTTCTATTGATGAAACCTCAACTCCAACCACTCCACTAGAACATTATTATGTTGCTAGTGAACTGATTGATCATCAAGTGAAAGTTGCTACCATTGCTCCACGGTTCTGTGGTGAATTCCAAAAAGGAATTGACTATATTGGTGATATCAAGCAATTTGAAAAAGAATTTGAAGTTCATGCGATGATTGCTCGTCACTTTGGCTATAAATTATCGATTCATTCTGGATCAGATAAGTTTTCAACATTTCCAATTATCGGGAAATACACCAAAGGGAATTTCCATGTGAAGACAGCAGGAACCAATTGGTTAGAAGCCATGGCTGTTGTTGCCATCAAAGCACCAACTCTATATCGTAAGATTCATGAATATGCGATTTCTGTTTTTTCAGAAGCTTGCAAATATTATCATGTAACGACGAATATCGAAAATATTCCATCTCTTTTCACGCTTCAAGATGATCAATTAATCGAATTATTTAGTAATAACGATGCTCGACAATTGATTCATATCACGTATGGATTAATCTTGAATGCGAAAGATGAAAAAGGACAGGATCTATTTAAAGATCAATTATATCGATTATGGGATCAATATGCTGATTTATACGCGGAAAGATTACAACATCATATTGGACATCATTTAGAATGTTTGTATTCAGGCTTTGAGAAATAATAGGGAGGGTTTCATCCATGAATTTTAAACAAAATTGTAAGTACCAATTATTGGTTGCTACTAGTATGGGAGTGAGAATCACTCCTGTTGATCGTCAACCTGTTCACGTAAGTAATTTATATCGGATGCAAGCGACCAGCGCAGAATCGAATGTACTCAATGTTCCGGCAGCGCTGGGGATGAAAACAAAGGTGTTAACTACATTTGTGAAGGATAGCCCTATCGCTGAGTTTATTAAAGCAGATTTACGTCGTAGGAACATTGACTATGAAGGAAAAGATGTCCCTCAGGGAGGACCTTGGGGATATCGTCATCAATTCAATATTGCTGATAGTGGCATGGGTCTTCGTGCTCCACGGGTGTTAAATGACCGTGCAGGTGAAGTTGGAAGAACATTAGATATGAAAGATTTTGATTTGCATCAATTATTTCAAGTGGATGGAGTCCAAATTCTTCATATTTCAGGTTTGATCGCTGCATTATCAAAAGAAACAAGTGCTTTTTGCTTGGCACTCGTACGCGAAGCGAAAAAACACAATACGAAAATCTCATTTGATATTAATCATCGGGCTTCGTTCTGGAAGAATAGAGAAGCTGAATTAGCTGATGTATTTGCTGAAATTGCTGCAAATGCGGATATTTTACTGGGAAATGAAGAAGATTTCCAATTGGCTTTAGGAATTAAAGGACCTGAAGCAGGGGGAAAGAATATCGCAGATAAGATTGATAGCTTTAAAGCGATGATTCAAAACGTAAAAGAAAAATACCCAAATGCTCAACTTTTTGGAACAACATTACGAGAAGTAATCAATGCTAATGAACATTTATGGGGAGCTGTTGTATTAGAAGGAGAAAAAATTCATGTAGTTTCACCACGACCCATTCAAGTTTTAGACCGCATTGGTGGTGGCGATGCATTTGTTAGTGGATTCTTATATGGATTACTAAAAGATTGGCTTGTTGAAGATGCCCTTCATTTCGGTTGGTCAACAGGAGCATTAGTTGTAACTTCCTTTGATGACTTTGCTTCTCCGATTGATGAAGAACAAGTATGGAGTATTTGGCAAGGAAATGCTCGTGTCAAGAGATAAAAAGGGAGAGTGACTATGAATATGAAAAAAGCAGATATAGGTTTAATCGGTTTAGGGGTGATGGGTGAAAACCTGATCATGAATATCGAATCCAAGGGATTTAGTGTTGCGTGTTTTAATCGTACAACGCAGGTAGTCACTGATTTTATTGAAGGACGAGCTAAAGGTCATAAAATCATGGGGGCTTATAGCATCCAAGAACTTGTTGACCAGTTAAAAAAACCACGTAAAGTCATGTTAATGATTAAAGCAGGAAAACCTGTTGATATGATGATAGAAAATTTAATACCTTTGTTAGAACCAGGCGATGTCATTATTGATGGTGGTAATTCTCATTTTCCTGATACGATTCGAAGAACAGAATATGTAGAATCAAAGGGATTATATTATATTGGAATGGGGGTATCTGGTGGCGAAGAAGGAGCTCTTCATGGCCCTTCTTTAATGCCAGGAGGTTCTCCTAAAGCTTGGGATATCGTCAAACCAATCTTTCAAGCCATTGCGGCAAAAGTGAAAGATGGGGAAATTTGTTGCGATTGGGTAGGCGAAAATGGAGCAGGTCATTTTGTAAAGATGGTTCACAATGGAATTGAATATGGGGATATGCAATTGATTTGCGAAGCCTATTCGTTAATGAAGAACCTTCTTCATATGAGTGCTGATGAAATGCATCAAGTATTCAGTGAATGGAATAAAACAGAACTGGATAGTTATCTCATAGAAATCACGGCTGACATCTTAGGATATAAAGATGAAGATGGCGCGCCATTGGTTGATAAAATATTAGATACAGCAGGGCAAAAAGGAACGGGAAAGTGGACAGCCATTGCTTCACTAGATGAAGGAGTTCCCCTAACGTTGATTACCGAAGCGGTATATGCTCGTTGTTTGTCTGCATTAAAAGAAGAAAGAATTCATGCATCCAAAGTTTTTCCGCAAGAAAAAGAACGCTTTACCGGTAATAAAAAAGAATTTATTGAGAATATTAGACAAGCCTTATACGCAGCGAAGATTATCTCTTATGCACAAGGATATACCTTAATGAAAACGGCAGCTGATACCTATCATTGGAACTTAAACTATGGTGGCATCGCTTTAATGTGGCGCGGTGGCTGTATTATTCGTTCGGTATTCTTAGGCAAAATTAAAGAAGCTTATGAAAAAAATCCTAAATTAGATAATTTAGTATTAGATGATTACTTTAAACAAGTCATTACTACTTTAATTCCAAGTTGGCGCAAAGTGGTTGCTACGGCTGTATTACATGGAATTTCAATACCAACAATGGCTTCTGCGTTAACGTATTTTGATGGTTATACATCAGCTACATTACCAGCAAACTTATTACAAGCACAACGTGATTATTTTGGTGCTCATACTTATGAGCGAATTGATCGACCACGAGGAGAATTTGTACATACAAACTGGACAGGTAAAGGTGGGAAGACATCAGCTTCTACCTATAATGTCTAACCTGAAGCAAGAAAGGAATCTTTTATGGAATTGATGAACAAACCCGATTTAACAGGAAAAGTGATTGTCATCACTGGGGGTGCTGGAGTTTTATGTAGTATGTTTGCAGAGGCTCTTGCAAAATGTCATGCCAAGATAGCAGTACTAGATTTACATTATGCAAAAGCAGAGGAAGTAGCCCAAAAAATTAGGGCTGAAGGTTATGAAGCCATTGGTGTAGAATGCAATGTATTAAATATCGATAGTATTAAGATGGCTCACCAAGTTGTTGTCGATACGTATGGTCCTTGTGATGTTCTCATCAATGGAGCAGGGGGGAACAATCCCCAAGCAACAACGGATGATGAATTTTTTGATGCTAGTAAATTTACGAAAGAAACGTATAAAAGTTTCTTTGACTTAGATATTAATGGGTTTAACTTTGTCTTTGGCTTAAATTTCTCGGGAACTTTATTACCAACACAAGTTTTTGCTCGTGATATGATTGATCGAAAAGAAACAACGATTATCAATATAAGTTCAATGAATGCCTTTAAACCACTAACAAAAATCCCTGCATATAGTGCAGCCAAAGCGGCAATTTCTAATTTTACGCAATGGCTAGCCATTTATTTTGCGAAAGTAGGAATTAGAGTCAATGCCATTGCTCCTGGTTTCTTCTCAACAGCGCAAAATAAAACATTGTTATGGAATGCAGATGGAACACCTACAGCCCGTTCACACAAGATTTTGAATAACACCCCAATGGGACGATTTGGCGAAGCAGAGGAATTGATTGGTACGCTATAT
>JAEZSA010000181.1 GCA_023422115.1 Bacillota bacterium
ATCATGTCGTCATTACTGCTGGTGGGGGAGGGATACCTGTTATTGAAGAGGGTATCAACTACACGGGTGTAGATGCAGTCATCGACAAAGATTACGCTAGTTCAAAACTAGCAGATCTCCTAGATGCTGACATTTTGTGTATTTTAACTGCTGTGGATTACGTATCAATTGGATTTAATACAAACTCTGCTCAGAAACTATCACAACTTACTGTTGATGAAGCGTTACTTCATATTAAAAACGATCAATTTGCGAAAGGAAGTATGTTGCCAAAAATTGAGGCATCAATTGAATTTGTAAAAGATCAACCAAAACGAAAAGCAATTATAGCTTCGCTACATAAATTAACGGAAGCGTTAGCTGGTCAATCCGGCACAAAGATTATCGCATAAAGGAGCCTTATTATGAGAAATGAAAAAGTAAAAGTAGTTATTTGGGGATTTGGTGCCATGGGAAGTGGTATAGCAAAAATGATATTAAAGAAACAAGGGTTTGAAATTATCGGTGTTTGTGATAAAAACCCTAATTATATAGGAAAAAACATCTGTGAAATTCTACAAATAAAAACCAATCAAAAGGATGTTTTCGTTTGCAATGATATCAAGCAAATCAATCTTGAAGGATGTGATGTTGCAATCCTAGCAACCGATTCCTACACAAAAACATCTTTTGAAAAAATTAAATTTCTATTAGAACAAAAGGTAAATGTCATTTCTACAGCAGAAGAAATGTCTTATCCATGGGCAAAATGTCCTGATTTATCGCAACAACTTGATGAGATAGCTAAAAAAAATGGTGTTACCGTCTTAGGAACAGGCGTGAATCCAGGAATGATGATGGATTTACTAGCCATCTTCCTGACTGGGGTTTGTGAAGATGTCTCATTGATTGAAGTATCCCGCGTTAATAGCCTTTCTCCTTTTGGTAAAACCGTAATGGAAGAACAAGGAGTTGGTTTAAGCCAAGCTGACTTTCTTACTCTTCAAACAGAAGGTAAAATTGCTGGACACATCGGATTTAAAGAATCTGTTTATATGATAAAAGATGCTTTAGGGTTGAATATCAATCATTTTGAACAACAAATGGAACCAATCATTACGGATGTAGATCGCAAATCTCCTTATGGTTTCGCAAAAAAAGGAGATGTATGTGGTGTTAATATGCAAGCTTGGGCTTATGAGAACAAGGAGCTTAAAATAAAACTTCACCATCCCCAACAAATTGAACCTCAATTGGGGAATGTTCAAACTGGCGATTATATTACTATTCATGGAAATCCTTCCATTGAAATGAAAATATCTCCAGAAGTTAATGGAGGGATTGGTACAATAGCTATTTGTGTTAATATGATTCCTCATATCATCAATGCTTCACCTGGACTTAAGACCATGATTGACCTTCCTGTCCCAAGAGCCATTTTAGGTGATGTTCGCGAGTTTATTGATTAGGTGAGTCCAATGATTAAAAAAAATACATGGGTTAGAATTCATCGCATCTTGTTAGATCCCAAAGATCGTGCTAGTCATATCCCCGAAGATACCAAACAAACTCCACTAGAACTGTGGACGAAGGGATATCTATTACACGATGCAAATATCGGTGATGAAGTACAAATAAAAACAATCACTGGTCGTATCGAACAGGGTTCTCTTGAATCTGTCAATCCCACTTATACTCACAATTATGGGGATTTTGTTCCTGAAATTCTTAAAATAGATGAAATTGTCTTGAAGGCTCTTTATGGTGAAGAGAATGAATAAAGATATGTCTTACAATGCTGTTTTAAGCCGGCGTCAACAAATCATGCAGCAATCTGTTGGGATTGATTATGCATCGTATGAAGAGCAAACAATTGGATTTGATTATGAACGCTTAATGGAAGAAACTGGTTATCCATTAGAAGAAATCGAGACAATTCAACATGAGAATGGTATTGGTAGAACACCACTAAAAGAACTAAAAAACATTACTGCCTTAGCAAGAACCGTTTCTAAACCAGGATATGGGGCTCGTATTTTCATCAAAGATGAAGCTTTAAATGATTCTGGCAGTTTCAAAGCGAGGAGAGCATCGATTTCTTGTTACCATGCAAAACGCCTTGGTTTTAAAGGTGTTATTGCAGCAACAAGTGGTAATTATGGTGCTGCTGTAGCTTCACTTGCAGCTAAATTGGGATTAAAATGTATTATTATTCAAGAGTGTTACGATTCAAAGCATCTTGGTCAACCTGAAATTATCGAGAAAGCCAGAGCATGTGAAGCTTATGGTGCTGAAGTTATTCAATTAACAGTCGGTCCTGAACTTTTCTACTATAATCTTGTCTTACTTGAAACAACAGGCTATTTCAATGCTTCCCTTTATACACCTTTTGGTATTTCTGGAATTGAAACCCTGGGGGTAGAATTACTCTCTGATTGCCTTGCTCAAACGGGGAAAACACCTGATATGGTTGTTTGCACCAATGCAGGAGGTGGAAATCTAACTGGAACAGCTCGAGGTATCAAAAGAGTCAGTAATACTCCTATTCAAATTGTCGGTGCTAGTGTCAATCTGAAAGGACTACATATGGCAAGCGATTATGATTTCAATCGTAAATCATTTACTACAGGTCATACCGGTTTTGGAATGCCTTTTATAACCAATCCCGATCGTAGTGATGTTCCTCGATCAGCAGCAAGACCTCTGCGTTATATCGATC
>JAEZSA010000072.1 GCA_023422115.1 Bacillota bacterium
TTTTTCTTCCCTTTCTAATATTTTACATTTTATATATAACAAGCTTTTTGCTTTGTTAACTAACCCTTAATACCACTTCGCGAAACTCCGCTCATGATATACTTCCTTAACAATATGAATACAATTAGTAATGGAACTGTGATCATTGTTGAACCGGCCATTTGAACGTTTAAGATAGAATCTGGTCCAGACTGTTCAACTTTTCCTTTAAACATTTCTAGTAAACCATTACTAACCAAATACATTGTTTTATCGTTCGTTACCAAGCTTGGCCACACATAAGCATTCCAAGTTCCGATCATGCTTAAGATAATAATTGTAATTATTGTTGCTTTTGCAATCGGAATCATGACTTTTAATAAATAAACAAAGTCTGTTGTTCCATCCACTTTTGCTGCTAGATATAATTCATTTGGTATTTGTTTGAAAGTTTGTCTCAAAAAGAAAGTATAGAAAATGCTCGTCACAAATGGTAAAACCAAAGCTTGATAAGTATTTCTCCATCCTAATGAACCGATTGTTTGATAATTAGTAATAACATAAATTTCTCCAGGGATCATCATGGTCATCAGTAAAACACTGAAGATTAATTCTCGCCCTTTAAAATTAAGTCTAGCAAAAGCAAAAGCTGATAATACTACCGTAATAATAGTTCCTGTTGTCGTTAATGCCGCTACGAATATGGTATTTTTATACATATTCCATAACGATATACCTCTTGTTATCGTTCCATTTTTATTTGTAAATAATTCTGAATAATTTTCCCACATCCATGTTCTTGGGAAAAAGATAAATTGATCTGAGTTAATTTCTCCAACTGTTTTTAAAGAAGTTACTAGCATATAATAGAATGGTATGATGATAAATAACGCAACAAATATTAGGAATGAATATAAAACAATAGAGAATAATATTTTTCTTGTTTTATATACTTTCATTTGCTTTGGATCTAAGAATAATTCTGACTGATTCATAGCAACCTCCTAATAATGAACACGTTTTTTGCCAACTTGAAGTTGGACAATCGTGATTGCTAATATTATTAAAAATAGAATCAAGCTTCCCGCAGCAGCTTCGCCTAGTGGAACTCCTGAAGCCCATAGTTTTTCATAAACATAACCTACAACCGTTATCAATAATTTCGGATCCGCTCCTGGTCCATATTTACCAGTACCAAAAATAGCAATTACACTACTATATGCTTTGAATGCTCCTATTAACGATGTAATTGTAATATATAAAATCATTGGTGATAATAGCGGAACTGTAATTCTTGAAAATACTCTACTTCTTGGCGTTGCATCTATTTGTGCTGCTTGATAGTATTGTTTGTCTATACTTTGAAGTCCGGATAAAAATACGATTATTTTAAAAGCTAATCCGTTCCAGACTGTATAAATCATTAAAACAATCATCGCATTTGTATAAGATGCTCCCGCGCCAATCCAGCTTATATTTTTATCGAATATCTGATTGATAAAGCCATCATATTGATGGAACATGGCTCCAAATACCAAACCTAACGCTATTGTGTTTGTAACATAAGGTAAGAAGAAGATTGTTTGAAACATACTTTGCAATTTTTTTATTGAATTTAATCCAACAGAAATCAACAATCCAAGAATAATTGTAATTGGAACTGAAATAAAAACCATAATACTAGTGTTCTTTAATGCTATCCAAAAGTTTGGATCTTTAAAGATATAAATAAAGTTTCTGATTCCTATCCCATCCCATTTACCACTCGACATACTATAGTCGTTCATAAACGCCATTCGAAAAGCGTTTAAAATTGGCCAAAATGTGAAGATAGCTAGCAATATCATTCCCGGAGCTAAGGATATCGCCGCTTTCCAACCATCCTTCTTGTATTCTAACATTAGATTAGTCTCCTTCCTGTCTCTCTATTGAAGACAAAAAATTTAGAATAACCAAATCTAATTTCCATGCCTGATGTGATTCCTAATCCACTAGGAACGATGGCTCTAAATGTTTTATCGTAACCTTTAATACGACTGATAATCATATTATCTCTACCGATATGTTCAACTATTTCTACAGTTGCTCCGATTTTACCCTTTTCACTAATTTCAAAAAATTCTGGGCGAATACCTATAGAAACTTCTTGATCAACAAAGTCAATATTTTCTTCAATAATAATTCCGTTTTCTAACTCTAATTTTTTGTCTTTAATTTTCCCATCAATGACATTAATTGGAGGGTTTCCTAAGAATTTTGCAACAAATAAATTCACAGGCTCATCATATACTTTTTGAGGATGGTCCATTTGTTGTTCAACTCCTTCGTTCATTACTACAATTTCATCAGAAATACTCATCGCTTCTTCTTGATCATGAGTAACAAACACGGTTGTGATTCCTGTTTCTCTTTGAATTCGTTTAATTTCTTCTCTTGTTTGTAATCTTAATCTTGCATCAAGGTTAGAAAGCGGTTCATCAAGTAGCAATACTTTTGGATATTTTACTAAAGCTCTTGCGATCGCTACTCTTTGTTGTTGACCTCCACTTAATTGGCTTGGTTTTCTTTCCATAAGTTCACCAATATGAACCAGTTCGGCCATTTCTTGAGCTCTCGCTAATGCTTCAGCCTTTGGAATTTTTAAATTTTCCAACGGAAACAAAATGTTTTGTTTTACTGTCATATGCGGATATAAGGCATAATTTTGGAATACTAATCCTATTCCTCTTTTTTCTGGTGGTAATAGCGTAACATCCTCGTCATCGAAAAAAATGCTTCCTCCAGTTGGTTTATGTAGTCCTGCAATCATATAAAGAGTTGTTGATTTCCCACATCCTGAAGGTCCAAGCAATCCTATTAATTTCCCCGCAGGGATAGTGACATTGAAGTCGTTTACTGCAACAGTTATCTTACCTGTTTTATCAGTAAATTCTTTTGTTAAATTTTTTAGTGTAACTTCAATACCTTTTTTAGTGTTTTCCATTGTTTGAATATTTTTGTTTTCTTCCATCTCTGAACTCCTTATCACACTATTTTTACATTTAATTATAACATTTTACAATGAATAATGAAAGCCTTATTTTTAAAAATCTTGCTTTTCATCGGTTTCATATTGGCTTTTCATATTTACTTTTATAAAAACAAATCCGTTTTTAAATGATATTTTCCCTTTGTTTGTTTTTCTGCTTTATAAAAGCAAAAACTCCTAAGGATTTCCCTTAAGAGTTTGCTTTCATTATAATACGACAAATTGCCACAATAAATAAGCCACCACAGCAACAAACAAGAACAAGAAGAGTAAAAACTTAGCCTTCCTTAACATTCCTATTAATCCCGCTAATATTAAAATCACAATAACTGCACCAACGATTAAAAAGATAAAATAACCCTCTTTTGCAAAAAAGGTCGTTATCCACTCCATAATTGGTTTAATGAATCCTTCTACTTTATTGTCCATGTTTGTGAAAAAATCAATAATAATTTGCATATTTTATCTCCTCTGTATTTCTATAACTTTTTTCTTCCTTCTAATGATTTTATTAAAGTTACTTCGTCTGCATACTCTATATCTGCCCCAACTGGTAAACCGTATCCAATTCTTGTTACTGAAATTTCTTTTTCTTCAAGAATGTTTTTTATATAAAGTGCGGTCATTTCTCCTTCAATATTAGCACTAGTAGCTATTATTACTTCTTTGATATTTTCTTTTTCAACTCGAGAAATCAATGTTTTTAAATTGATGTCTTCTGGTGAAATTCCATTCAGTGGGGAGATTAATGCCCCAAGGACATGATATTTTCCATTATATTGATTGGTTTTTTCAAAAACTAGAACATCTTTTGTGCTTTCTACTATCATTAACACATCATCTCTAGTTGGTGAACTACAAACATCACATAAATCATTCTCTGTGATGTTGCCACAAACCTCACATTTTTTAATTTTCACTAAAGCTTCTTTTAGTGAGTCACTAAATGCTTTTACTTTTTCTGGAGATAGTTTTTGAATGGTAAACAACGCTAATCTCTCTGCAGTTTTAGGACCAATGCCTGGATACATTTGAAAGTTTTCAATTAGTTTCGTTAGTGTATTCGGATATCTCATTATCTCTTCCTAGAAAAGTCCTCCAAATCCACCTAGCATATCATTATACTTTTGCATTCTTTCTTTGGTAGTTTTTTCTATTTCCTTATATGCTTTTTGACAAGCAGCAACGATCATATCTGATAGCATTTCAAAATCATCGTGGGATTCAATTGTAAACTCTTCAGAAACTTTTATTGCGGCTATTTCCTTGGTCCCTAAAACCTCAACATTCACTACTCCTCCACTAGAAGCATAGAATATTGTATTATCAATTTCTTGTTGTGTTGCTACCATTTCTTCTTGCATTTTTTTAATTTTTTTCATTAATGCTTGTTGTTGGTTCATAATTTTCTCCTATTTTTTTCTTTCCACTAGACTTCCAAAAAGTCCTTTCAAACTCTCTACAAGTTCCTCTTCTGGTTTAATTACTTCTCGCTCAAAGCCCACATTCAAAGAAGAATCATCTATTGATTTCAATTTTGGTGGTACCGTTCCCATATAATATTGATCTGCATATTCCTTGCGCTTATCAAGCCAAATATTCCACGGAAGTGCTAAATAAATATATTTACTACCCAAACAATCGCGAATAATATTGATTGCTTCTCGTCTAAATGGCCTACGCATTACCTGATTACAAATTGCTGCACTCTTAAAAGCGATAATGATTTCATTATCTCCTACTACAACAACTTCCCCTTCTGCCAATACTTCAGCAATGTTTTGTTTTTCGAATGATGTGTTCTTTGTAATATTTTCCCATAATTCTTTAATTCGGACAAGTCTTTCTTTGCTCTCTTTTTTCTTTTCTTGAGAATTATTTAATATTCTTTCAACTACTTTAACATCATAACGTTCAAACTCATCTAAATCTTCATATCGCAAAGGCTTTTCTACTGATGTTTTCACTTCGGTTTTCATCATTGTTTCCTTTGCTGGGATGTTGTTTTCTTCAATTTTTTTCTTTTCAGCATTTAATTTTTCATCTAAGTTTTGACTTTCAGAAGAAAATATTCCTATATTTGCTTCGACTTTTGGACTAACAGGTTTTGTTATAACCACTTGTGATTTTGGTTTTTCCGTCGTAATTTCTGGTGCTGGCGGTACCTGTTTAACCGATTCTTGAATCACCGGAATTCCTTCCCAAGGATCTTTCTCAACTTTTTTCGTCTCTTCAATAGTTTCTCCTTGTTTTGGTTCCTTCTCTAATTCACCAAAATCAATTTTTTCTTTTTCCGCCCGTTTATCGATGTCATCAACATCGACTAAATCATGTCCAAATAAAACTATTTGATTCTCATTGATTTTACTGTGCGGCTTCTTTCCCCCGATTGTTTGACTAGCATACGCTCCAGAAAGGAGTCTACTTACTTTATCTTCTAAATATTCTAATCGTTCCGTGATTCTTAACTCTTTTGTTTTTCCATCTAGCAATTTGGTTGCTTCTACGCTTTCTTCTTCGCAAACACTAGTTTGTATTTCTTGCTTCTGGATAAAGTCTTTCACCTTAATCATGATTTCTTGATAATCAATTTTTATCGGAAAATCAGATTGTTTATCTTTCATCGTTTCTAAAACTTTATTTAGAATCAAGTCGTAATCTACTTTTATTTCTTGCTTTTCTTGCAGTAACAATTCCTTAGTTTTTTTAACAATTTCTTGGTAATCAATTTCCGCTTTATTTGTGTTTTTAATTCTTTGCTCTACAATTTCCATTCTTTCTTGTAAGTTTTCGCAAATATCCTCATCGTTATTAGTCCCATTAGAGGCTGTTACTTTTAGTAATTCGATATCTTCCTTCATTTTTAACAATTCTTTTTTTATATCATCGTTAAATCCGTTGTTACTTTTTGGCGTTTCTAAAGAAAGCTCTTTTACCTTTTGAATAATTTGTGGTAACTCCATTTTACTCAATTCATTAATAACACGATTAATTTTTTCTTCGATAACCAATACTTTTTCAGTATCTACAGGAGATTGATAATCGGTTGTTCCTGTTTGAATTCCATTAGCACTTAAATTATTTATTTTTTCTTCTAATTCACTAATTTTTTTAATTAAGTTTAAATCGTCTCCACTAACATTTATCATTTTGATCAAAGCTACTTCTAAATAAATATGTGGGGTTGTTGATAACCTAATTTTAGCTTGTACATCGCTTAATACATCGATATAATAAAACACTTTTTCAATATTTATTGTTGCAGCATATTGCTTAAATTCTTCTTTTTGAAAAATGTAGCGAGAAAATAACGATGTATCAACATTGCGATAAAGTAAAACATCGCGATAGAATTGTAACAAAGCACTCACGATTTTATTAACTTCTTTTCCTAAGTTGATTAGTTCGTTCATCGTTTTTAATGCTTGCCCTATTTCTTTCATTTCAAAGAATTTTGCTATTTGAATTGTTTTGTCATAACTTAAATTTCCAGTTACACCATTAACCTCTTCTATGGTAATTTCTTCATCGCTTAGTGATATCGCTTGATCAAGAAAACTCAGCGCATCTCGCATTCCACCTTCAGCGCTTTCAGCAATTGCTATTTTTGCTTCTTTTGTAATCTTAATATCTTCTTCTTCTGCAACACGATTAATCAAACCAACAATTTCATTTACAGTTAACGATTTAAAGTCGAATCTTTGACATCTTGATAAAATAGTAGGTAAAATCTTATGTTGTTCTGTTGTCGCCAATATAAAAATTACATGTTTTGGTGGCTCTTCTAGTGTCTTTAGCAAAGCGTTAAAAGCGCTTTGGCTTAACATATGTACTTCATCGATAATATAAACTTTATATTTTGAACCACCTGGTAAGAATTTTACTTTTTCTCTAATTTCACGAATATCATCAACTCCAGTGTTGCTAGCACCATCGATTTCAATCACATCTGGATTATTGCTTTCAGCAATTTCACGACAAGAAGTACATTTACAACAAGGTTCACTTGTTGGCCCTTCTTCACAGTTTAACGCTTTTGCGAAAATTCTTGCAATAGTCGTTTTTCCCGTTCCCCTAGGACCACTAAACAAGTAAGCGTGGCTTATCTTACCCGTATCAATCGAGTTTTGCAAGGTTTTAACAATAACTTCTTGGCCAATAACTTCACTAAATTTTTGTGGCCTATATGTTCTGTAAAGTGCTTTGTATGCCATCGCTTCCCATCTCCTCTATTTTTTATCATTATAACATATTGATATTATTTATAAAATGTTTTTTTATATTTGATTAAACACTTAGGCTGATTTCCGATTAAATCTTTCCTATTACCTACTTCTAAAGCTTCTTTCACAAGTAAATAATTTTTCTCGATATTATATTGCATTAGTGCCCTTTGCAATGCTTTTTCATGCCCCGTTTTCGCAACATACACTTTTTTCATCGTTCTTGGATCTACTTCAGTATAATACATACAAGTAGATAGGGTTCCTGGTGTAGGATAAAAATCTTGTACTTGTTCCACATGAATTCTATTTTTATGTAAATATTCCGCTAGTTCAATGGCATCACTTAATTCACAACCAGGATGACTACTCATTAGATAAGGAACAAGAAATTGCTTTTTCCCAAATTTGTTGTTTAACTCATAATACTTTTTAGTAAACTTTTCATACAAATCAAAGTGTGGCTTTTGCATATAATCAAGTACTCGCGAACTTACATGCTCTGGTGCAACTTTCAATTGTCCAGAAATGTGATGCTTTACTAATTCTTCAAAAAATTCATCATCCTTATCGTACATTAAATAATCATATCTAATTCCACTTCTAACAAATACTTTTTTTACCTTATCCAAAGATCTTACTGCTTTCAATATCTCCAAGTATTCTTTATGAGAAATCACTAGATTTTTACACATTGTTGGGGTTAGGCATTTTTTGTTTTTACATGCTCCAAACTCTTCTTGTTTATCACAAGCTCGAACATAAAAATTAGCTGTAGGACCTCCTATATCATGAATATACCCTTTAAATTCTTTATCTTCGATAATTCTTTTTGCTTCTTCTATAACTGACTCTTTACTCCTAGATTGAATAATTCTTCCCTGGTGGAATGTCAATGCACAAAAAGAACATGTACCCATACATCCACGATTGATAGCAATACTATATTTTACTTCTTCAATCGCTGGAATCGGTTCTTTGTATATTGGATGACAACTTCTTTCATAAGGCAAACTATATACCCAATCTAAATATTCTCTTTTGATTGGTAAAGCTGCTTGATTTTGAACAACATAACAATCCTCATAAGTTTCAACTAAAACATCGCCATTAATGGCATCTGTATTGTTATATTGAATATTGAAACTCTCAGCATATTTCAATTTATCTTTGCATATTTCTTTGTAACTTGGCAAAAGAATGTGCTTATCAGGTAATAGAATTGCTTCTTTTGTTTTCCAAAGAGTTCCTCTTAAATAAATAATATCAGTAATTTTTAAACCGCTTTTTAGCGCATCAGCAACCTCAACAATCGTTTGATCGCTCATTCCATAACAAACAATATCTGCTTTCGATTCTATTAAGATTGATTTTTTCAGTTTGTTTTGGAGATAGTCATAATGCGCAAGTCTTCTTAAAGAAGCTTCTATTCCTCCTAGAATAATCGGGCTATCAGGAAACAATTTCCTGATAATATTACTATAGACACTTGCTGCATTATCTGGTCTTAATCCCATTTTTCCACCAGGAGAATAACTATCTTTCTCTCTTCTTCTTTTGCTTACTGTATAATGGTTGACCATAGAATCAAGGTTACCTGAAGTTATTAAAAAACCTAAATTGGGCTTGCCAAATTGAAGGAAATCTTCATCTGTTTCCCATTTTGGCTGTGATAAAATAGCAAGAGAGTACCCTTGCGCTTCTAATACTCGAGAGATGATTGCTGCTCCAAAAGAGGGATGATCTATATAAGCATCCCCAGTTATCAACACAAAGTCTACTGACTCAATGCCTCGCTCTAATAATTCTTTTCTATTGATTGGTAAAAACATATTTGTCCCTCACTAGTAGTATTATTATAACAAATTTTTATCGATTTTAAAATATAAATCTTCTTAATAGTTTGCATTTGTTTTTATTTATGCTAAAATGAAAGGGGTGAAATTATGCAAATTGATAATAAACTACTCATTTTTATTTATCGTTTTCTTTTATTTATAGTAGGAACTGTAGGCATTATTCTTACAATTTTTAATAAAGCATGGACTTTTATTCCTGAAATGTTCCTTTATTATACCGTTCAAACCAATATTTTTTGTGTGCTAATCTTGTTGTATATGTTAGTAAAAGAATTCGTTTTCCAAAAAGATTTTTCAAAGAGAATATATAAACTAAAATTCCTTGCTATGATTGCTATCACCATAACTTGTTTGGTTTACGCTTTCGTTTTACTCCCTGAACTTATTAAACTAGAACTTCCAGATTATGATCCTTTAGGTATGAAAGATTTGATTATTCATTTTATCGTTCCTATTGGATTTCTAATCGACTATTTTTTGTTTGATCAAAAAGGGGTACAAACTTGGTCAGGTCCTTTGTTTACGTTGATTTATTTGGGATTATATGGTGCATTGATTTTCCTATATGCAGATTTAGGAAAACCTTATTCTACAGGAGAACGTTATCCTTATGAATTTGTCAACGTTGATACTCAAGGATTGACTCAAGTCTTACAAAATATGATTGTTCTCATTTTTGCTACTCTTGTTATTGGTTATATCTACTTTGGAATAGATAAACTTTTAGGTTTAGGCAATAGAAAAAAGGTCGAAGTAATCGACATTAACTTTTTTAGAAATCGTCAAAGATAATTTGCGAATGATTTGACTTTTGGTTCGTGTTGTGATAAAATACTTACAATTATATAAGCTATGAAGAAAGAAGTACCCAACAATTTTATTTTAGTGAGATGGTGATAGTGGGAACCCATTATAAAACTTGGTGAAAGAACATTCTGAGCTGCTGGAAGAAACAAAGTAGACCCAGCCGTGTTACTAACGTTATCAGTGTTTGAGGGTCATATATTTATATGAAACTAAGGTGGTACCGCTGTCAATAACAGTCCTTGGAAATATTTCAAGGGCTTTTTTTATATACAAGGGAGGAAAATATGAAAATCAGTGTTAGCAAATTAACAAAACAAACAAAAGATTTTATTGGAAAAGAAGTAATCGTTCAAGGTTGGATTAGAACAAATCGCAGCCAAAAAGAATTTGGTTTTATAAATTTAAATGATGGCTCGACTGTAAACAATATTCAAATAGTATATGATAAAAACATCAACAATTTTGATGATATTTCTAAGTATCGAGTTGGCTGTGCTTTAACTGTTCAAGGAATTGTTGTTTCTACTCCAGAAGCAAAACAGGCTTATGAGCTTCATGCAAAAAGTGTTATTCTAGAAGGAGATTCTCCAGAAAACTATCCAATTCAACCAAAACGCCATTCCCGAGAATTCTTACGAGAACAGGCTTATTTACGTCCAAGGACTTCACTTTTTAATGCTGTATTTAAAGTCCGTAGTCTATTAGCTTATGCTATTCATGAATTTTTTAGGAAAGAAGAATTTGTTTATGTTCATACTCCAATCATAACTGCTAGTGATTGTGAAGGGGCAGGACAAATGTTTCAAGTAACAACCCTTAATTTAGAAGATCTTCCAAGAAACGAAGGTAAAATTGATTACTCTAAAGATTTCTTTGGCAAAGCAGCGAACCTTACTGTTTCTGGTCAATTAGAAGCAGAAACATTCGCTTTAGCGTTTAAAAAGGTATATACCTTTGGTCCTACTTTTAGAGCAGAAAATTCAAACACTCAACGTCATGCTTCTGAATTCTGGATGATTGAACCAGAAATTGCTTTTGCTGATTTATCAGACGATATGAATTTAGTCGAAGCGATGCTGAAATATGTGATTAGTTATATCCTAGAGAACGCTAAAGATGAAATGGATTTTTTCGAACAATTCGTTTGTCCAGGAAAGATTAAACAATTAAAAGATTTAGTTGCATCTAAAATTAGCATCTGTGAATATCGTAAAGCAGTTGAAATTATTAAAGAATCAAACAAAAAGTTTGATAATCGCTTAGAATACGGCGATGACTTAGCAACAGAACACGAAAAATATTTAACTGATGATTATTTCAAAGGACCTGTTTTTGTTACTAATTGGCCAAAAGAAATCAAGGCTTTCTATATGCGTTTGAATGACGATCAACAAACCGTTGCTGCAGTGGACTTATTAGTTCCAGGTAGTGGCGAACTAGTTGGAGGTAGTCAAAGAGAAGAGCGCTTAGATGTATTATTAGCTAGAATGAAAGAAATGCATCTTCCTACTGAAGAAATGCAATGGTATATTAACCTAAGAAAATTTGGTGGTACCAAACATGCTGGCTTCGGTTTGGGCTTTGAACGATTAATTATGTACGTTACTGGAGTAGAAAATATTCGTGATGTTCTTCCTTATCCAAGGACACCTAAAAATTGTGATTTTTAAAACAAAAAATGCTGTTTCTAACAGCATCAGACTGATGACAAACTACCTTTTTTAAAAAGTAATAAAAGGTAGTTTTTTATTTTCCCCATTTGACATCTAAATATATACCTAATATGATGATTAATCCCCATAAAGGGCTTATATAGAAAAACAATTCCCACTTAGCAATCCTATCAAAACAAAAAAATAGGAGCGTTGACTTTGTCAACGCTCTGATGCTGTTTCTAACAGCATTTTTATTTATTCTAGTTTTAATATGGCCATCAAAGCATGAAAGATTTCCGTGTTATCCATTGTTTTATTGGCAAAGAAACTGCTTCTTGTACCAAAAGCATATAATGGAACATTGACAGGAGTATGATATCTCGTTTCTTCTGTAAACCACGTGATATCTGGTGTTCCTTCTCCAAGAATTAGACCTCCTGTTTCATGATCTGCTACAACTACAACTAGCGTTTCTTTATTACTACGAGCAAAGTTCAAGGCAATTCTTAACGCTTTATCCAATTCTTGAACCGCTTCAGCCATTTTCACAACATCTCCCTCACCACAACGATTATCGATTTGTCCAGCTTCTACCATTAAAAAAAATCCTTTTTTATTTTTTGATAACACTGTGATTGCTTTATTTGTCATCTCTGCAAGCGTTGGAACATCCTTTGCGTGATTCATGAGTCTTCCTGAAGAAAATGTTGCATAGATTTTGCTTGCTTTTGTTTCCAAGAGATTCTCTTTTGTCGTGATAAATTCATATCCTTTTGTGGCGATTGTTTCAGCAAAGTCAATGTATGTTGCTGCTCCTCCCCCCATAAATATATCAATTCCACTATTTATTTGTTGAACTGGAATTGTTTCTTGCAAGAGATATCTATTTTCAAGATGACTCGAAAATGCTGCTGGGGTTGCATCATCTAACCCTTTATCAGTAATAATTCCTGTTTTCATTCCGTTTTCTTGAGCATAATCAAGAATTGTTTTTAAATCATTTCCTTCTTTGTCTTTCCCGACCACCTCATAATTTGTTTTTATTCCTGTCGCAAAAGCAGTTGCTGCTGCTGCACTATCAGTAACAACATTGTTTAGACAAGAAGTAATGATTTCTGCCTGATATTCTGCTTGATCTAAATCAAAGGATTCCTCATTTTCTAATAATATTCGGCGAGCAACTTCAACTTGATTGGCTCCCATTCCATCTCCAATTAGGAGAATTATGTTTTTTACTACTGCATTTTTATCCTGAATGCTAGTATAATTTAAATTGGTTTCAAGGGCATAGCCTCTGTCATCCAATAGTATATCACTTGACTTTTTGGCACACCCTACGAGAATCAAAGTAATTCCTAATAATAAAATTAGCGTTTTTTTCATTTTTTACTCCTATTTCTTATCTTTTATTACATCATTATATCACATATCTATATTTAAATTAAAGAGTTTTCCCTTATTCGTAATTCCTTTTCTTTACATATTCCTAGTAGTATATTATAATTGTTTCGAGGTAAACATATGAAAACAATTGATAGAATAATTATTATTTTAACTAATATACTTCTACTAATCTCAGCTGTTTGGGCGGTTACCATTCCCGTTACTTCAACAAAATCTTTTTATCTCTATGAATTTCAAAAAAATAACACAGTGGAAGAAACGGGTTATACTCAAGCAGAACTTGACAATATTGCCGACACCATCATTCGCTTTTTAATGGACAAAACAGATGATATGCAAGTAGTAATCGATGATATCCCTGTTTTTTCTAATCAAGCAATTTATCATATGCAAGATGTAAAGGATCTTTATGTGAATGGAAATAAGATTGGAATAATTTCTCTAATTTTATTCGTTTTTTCTTTTATCTATATTATTTTAAATTATAAAAGAATCAAAACGATTTTATTTCAACATAGTTTGTTCACAGTTGCTACCATCTTACTAATTTGCCTAGTTTTTGCTAGTTATGCTGTTCTTGATTTTGACCGTGCTTTTACCTTTTTCCATCATGTTATTTTCCCAAACGAACAAAAATTTAACGATGCTTTCTTCAGTTATACTTCCAATTATCCAGAGTTACCTGGTGTAAATAATCTCATGCTTACTACCATTCTTGATATTCGTTTATTTATGGATGCAGGAATTATTATCGGATCTTTTGTTGTCTTTATTGAAGTAACGTGGCTCACTATTTTATCCATCATCAAAAGAAAAATCCCTAAGACATCTTAGGGATTTATTTTTATTTCTTTACTTTTATTGTTGCTTGTGCTGCCGCTAATCGAGCAATTGGAACTCGATATGGAGAACAAGAAACATAATCTAATCCTACTTCGTTAAAGAATTCTATGGAAGAAGGCTCTCCTCCGTGTTCACCGCAAACTCCTAATTTCAAATTAGGTTTTACTTCTCTACCTAGTTTTACTGCCATTCTAATTAATTTACCAACACCTTTTTGATCTACTCTTGCAAACGGATCAGATTCGTAAATTCTTCTTTGATAATATTGTGCTAGAAAGGAAGCTGCATCATCACGACTAAAACCAAATGTCATTTGTGTTAAATCGTTGGTACCAAAACTAAAGAATTCAGCTTCTCCAGCAATTTCGTCAGCTAAAATAGCAGCTCTTGGTATTTCAATCATTGTTCCAACTTTATAATCAACACTCATATGGTTTTCATCAAGGATTTGATCTGCGGTTTTTACTACTATGTTCTTAACAAATTTTAATTCTTTTGCATCGCCAATTAATGGTATCATAATTTCTGGTGCTGCACTATATTCAGGATTGCGCTTCTTGACATTTATATATGCTTCTATTACTGCTCTTGTTTGCATTTCTGCAAGTTCTGGATAAGAAACAGCTAAACGACATCCACGATGTCCCATCATAGGGTTGAATTCATGTAATGATTCTATTTTTGCTACTAAGTCATTATAAGAAACTTTTAGTTCTGCAGCAATCTCTTTAATATCTTCATCATTTGTTGGTAAGAATTCATGTAGTGGTGGATCCAAATAACGAACAGTCACAGGGTAATTACCCATTGCTTCAAACAACTCTTCGAAATCGCCTCTTTGCATTGGCAATAATTTTTCTAATGCCGCTTGTCTTTGCTCCTGAGTGTCTGCAATAATCATTTCTCGCATTGTTTTGATTCGATCCGCTTCAAAGAACATATGTTCTGTTCTACATAAACCAATTCCTTCAGCTCCAAAGATTCTTGCTTGTTTTGCATCTTTTGGTGTATCTGCATTTGTTCTTACTTTTAATCTTCTTATTTCATCACACCAGTTCATAAACTTTTCAAAGTTACCAGAAATAGTAGCAGGAACTGTTGCAATTTTTTGACCATAAATTAGTCCTGTTGATCCATCTAGGGCAATCCAATCACCCTTAACGAATTTTTCTTTTCCTATCAATAAATATCCTTCTTCAGCATATACTTCTAATGTCTTACAGCCAGAAACACAGCATTTACCCATACCACGAGCAACTACAGCAGCATGCGAAGTCATTCCTCCTCGTGCTGTTAAGATACCTTCTGAAACATCCATTCCTTCAATATCTTCTGGTGAAGTTTCTAATCTAACTAAGATAACTTTATTTCCTTTTTTCTTTTCTGCTAATGCTTCTGTTACATTGAATACGATTTGACCACAAGCTGCTCCTGGAGATGCTGGTAATCCTTCTCCGACTATGCGGGCTTTTTTAATTGCTGCTTGATCAAATTGTGGGTGTAATAAATTGTCAAGTTGTTGTGGTTGTACGAGCATTAACGCTTTTTCTTTCGTAATTACACCACTCTCAAACATTTCAACGGCAATTCTCAATGCGGCTTGCGCGGTTCTCTTTCCGTTTCTTGTTTGCAACAAATACAATTTTTCATTTTCAATTGTGAATTCGATATCTTGCATATCATTAAAATGATTTTCTAATTTTAAAGATAATTCAACAAATTGATTATATGCACTTGGCATAATATCTTTTAATGTTTCAATTTCTGATGGTGTTCTAATTCCAGCAACAACATCCTCTCCTTGAGCATTAATTAGGTATTCTCCATATAGTTTATTTTCACCAGTTGCTGGATTTCTTGTAAAGGCTACACCAGTTCCTGATTTATCTCCCATGTTCCCATAAACCATTGATTGAACATTCACTGCTGTTCCCCAATCAGAAGGGATGTTATTCATCTTTCTATAATAATTTGCTCTTGGGTTTTCCCATGAACGAAATACCGCATTAATTGCACCAAACAATTGGTCTTTTGGATTGTCAGGAAAATCTTCCTTCAATTCCTGTTTATAAAACGCTTTAAAAGCCTTAATCATTTCCTTAAAGTCTTCTGCTGTAAATTGTAAATCTTGTTCAATGTGTCTTTCTTCCTTCATTCTATCAATGATTTCTTCAAATTTACTCTTAGCTAATCCCATAACAACATCAGAATACATTTGAATAAAGCGACGATAGGAATCGTATGCAAATCTAGGATTTTGTGTGATTTTTGCAAGACCTGCTACCACAGCCTCATTTAATCCTAAATTTAAGATAGTATCCATCATTCCTGGCATTGATACTCTTGCCCCAGAACGAACCGATACTAGTAATGGATTTTGTGGATTCCCAAAATTTTTCCCTGTGATTTCTTCAAGTTTCACTAAAGCTGTATTAATTTCCTCAACAATTCCGTCAGAAAGCTTTTCAGAATTTTGATAATAGTACGTACAAGCTTCTGTTGTTACTGTAAAACCCTGCGGTATTGGTAGTCCTAATTTAGTCATTTGACCTAAGTTGGCCCCTTTACCACCACAAAGATCGCGCATTGTTTCGTCGGTCTCTGTGAACATAAAGACGTATTTTTTTGTTGCCATATTTTCCTCCTATTTTTTCCTTTTATGTATGATTTATTATAGCATGAATCTATTGAATATCAAACAAATATTTTGGTTAAGCCTTTTCACAAATTATTCTTCATCATAAAAATCAAGAAAGCTGTATTTTTTATCTTTTATTTGCCATTTCATGACACAATTTAAGTTTACATTTTCGCCACTGGAATAAATACATTTATCTACATCTTTAAAATCTTTCTTTATTTCTTGGATCAACGTTTTTACTTCTCGTCGCTTCGACGGTAAGTCATTGCGAGCTATTTTGCATCCACAATTCATTGCTTTTATTTCACAAAAATCAATGTAATTACGGATATCTTTTTCCTCAATATAAACCATTGGTCTAATTAATTCCATTCCTGGATGATTGGTTGACTTTAGTTTTGGTATCATTGTCTTAAAGGTTCCTGAATACAACACGTTCAATAAGGTGGTCTCAATTACATCATTAAAATGATGCCCCAAAGCAATTTTATTACACCCTTGCTCCTTTGCAAAGTCATATAAAAATCCTCGTCGCATTTTAGCACATAAATAACAAGGCTGATCTTTTCCTAAAAGCTGAGAAACATGAAAAATATTGGAATCTTTTATTATAATAGGAACATCAAGTTTTTTTGCATTCTCTTGCAATCGAAGCAAATTTTCTTCATTGAATCCTGGATTCATCACCAAATAGCAAACATCAAAATTTATTTTTCCATGCCTTTTTATTTCCTGAAAAAGTTTAGCCATAGTAAAACTATCTTTTCCCCCTGAAATACATACCGCTATTTTGTCATTTTCTTTAATCAATTTGTAATCATCAATTGCTTTCACAAATTTAGAATAAATACAACTACGATATCGCTTAATTAATGCTCGTTCTATTTCTCTAATTTCCATATACTCTCCTTGGAAAAAAAGAAGATTGCTTTAGCTGCAATCTCTATTTCTTTTTCTTAATTGTTTTACTATTTGCTTTTTGATCTTCAGCAGTCCAAACTAAATAGAATGTTCCTGTAACAATTCCTACTAAAACGATAGCAATTAAACCCTGCCACCATAGATATCTTCCAAATAACCATGGGTAATATCCTGCGTTTTTAAATGTTTGTTTTACGTTCGGATCACGGAAACCTTTTATGTAATCTGTTGTATCAACATTTTCAATATCACTTTCAAAATCACTTAAATAGATTTCTGCTAGCGGTTTATCTGTTGGTAGTGTTGTGGTTGTTGAATCAGTTCCAGTGATTTGTAATGTTGCTGTAACTGTAATGTTGGCATCAGAAGAAAATTTAGCTAGTTCTGGTGTTTGTGTAAATCTAATAATACCGGATTGAACATAATTTCTAGTTGTTTCAGTTTTATCTGCCCATTCCGGAATCGAATTATAATCTTGAATCATTACATCACTTGCAGTTGTTAATGTAACTGTAAAAGAACTCTTTCCATTTGTTGGAGTAAATGTTATACTGAACTTGGGCATTTTGGCTTCATCAATAATTGTTCTATCATCTAGTGTAAAATAATCTTTCACTAAATCATAGTTTACATTGTAGATGAAAACTTCAAATTTTGCTTTTTCTAAAACTTCATCATTAACACTTGGTTGGTAGAAGTAGTAAGAGCGATAAATAGCTAATGTAAATAGTGCATTCCCTGCTTCGTTTTCTATCGTTTCCAAATATAATGGGTCTTCATCATAGTAATAATTTTCAAATTGACGATAGTTTTCTATTCGTCCTTCACTTGTTATAACCCCTTTATTTAAATAAGATTTAAATAAGGAAGCTACGCTGGTATTTTCTTCTGGTTCATATCGAACAGCAACACCATACCATCCAATCATAAATGCTCCCACTAGAGGTAAAATGATTGCTATTACAAGAATAATAATTTTTTTCATACAAAGTCTCCTTTTAGGCATCCAAAGTATTATAGCATAGATTTATTTCTTTTTCAATATTTTATTTTGTTTGAACTTCATGATGCCGTCTGCTTTTTCCTTTTTCTCTTGTATAAAACAAATGAAAAAGGGTTTCTTCTAATCTTTTCTCGCTTTTATAAATTGTTTTCCATTTCTTTCAATTTTACCAAAACAAATGTTTTTAAATTATTTAAAAAATATTTTAAAAAACTATTGTATTTTTTTGAATAATATAATATAATGATTGTGTGAAAGGAGAAATGTTATGGAAATACAATGGTTTTCTAAAAACTTACAAGGTGTGGCAACCGTTTATGAAACGAATATTACATTAAATACAATTGCTAGTTCTTATTTTAAAAACGCATTTGCTACCCTAATTGGTTTCAACAAAAAAGAGAATATTTTATTGATAAAAGCATTAAACAAGGAAGAAGCCAAATTAGGTAACTATTCTTCTACTGATTTACATGACATATCAATAAAACCTAGTTACGGAAGAATTAATGGAAAGGGAATTGTAAAAAGCATTTGCGAATTTTTTCCAATGGATTTTGAAAAACAAAAACTTTATAAGTTTAAGTGCAATTGGGATGAGAGTAACAAATACTTAAAAATATATTTAGAGGAGGAAATAAAATAATGGAATGGTTCCATTGGGTAATGCTTTCAATTTGGGCTCTAATTTTCATAATTACGCTGGTTATTGAATTGGGAACTGCAGACGTAACAACAATTTGGTTTTGCCTCGGGTCATTAATAGCGCTTATCTGTGCTGCTATTCCACTTGATCCTTTTATCCAAATTTTAGTATTTATGGGTTCTTCAATCATTTTAATCTTGTTAACAAAACCGCTGACAAAAAAAATGATGAATAGAGAAATTATTAGAACTAATGCCGACAAAATCGTTGGTATGATAGGAGTAGTAACAAAAACTATTTTTCCTGATGAAATAGGAGAAATAAAAGTTGACAATAGTACATGGCGAGCAATGTGTAATGAGTCTATTACTGTTGAAGTTGGAGAAAAAGTATTAATTAGCGCCGTTAGTGGCAACAAAGCTGTTGTTACAAAAATTAGTAATCATTCAAATATTGAAATTTTATAGTATAGAAGGAGGAAAACAAAATGTTTTTAGCTAGTAATCCAGGACTAGTAATTATCCTGGGAATTGTTATTTTAATTATCGTTATTATTGTAGCTTCAAGTTTTAAAATTGTTTCACAAGCAAATGCTTATGTTGTTGAAAGATTGGGTTCTTACCATACAACTTGGGGAACTGGTATCCACTTCTTGGTTCCGATCTTCTTCCGCATTTCCAAAAAGGTTTCTTTGAAAGAACAGGTTATGGATTTTGATCCTCAACCAGTTATTACAAAGGATAACGTTACAATGCAAATCGATACTGTTGTGTTCTTTACAATTACAGATCCAAAGGCGTATACTTATGGTGTTGACAATCCAATTTTCGCAATAGAAAAACTAACTGCAACTACACTTCGTAATATTATTGGTGAAATTGAGTTAGATGCAACCCTTACAAGCCGCGACTTAATCAATGCAAGAATGCGAGAGACATTGGATATTGCAACCGACCCATGGGGAATTAAAGTAAATCGTGTGGAATTAAAGAACATATTGCCACCAAAAGATATTCGTGATGCAATGGAAAAACAAATGCGTGCTGAGCGTGAACGTCGTGAAGCTATTCTTCGCGCTGAAGGTGAAAAAATGGCAGCCATTCTTCAAGCTGAAGGTATTAAACAATCTTCAATCCTTCAAGCTGAAGCAAAACGTCAAGTATTAATTGAAGAGGCAGAAGGTACAAAAACTGCTGCTATTCTTGAAGCTCAAGGTGAAGCTCAAGCTATTTTAGAAGTACAAGAAGCAAAAGCAAAAGGTATTGAATTAATTAAAAATGCTGGTGCTGATAGCGCAGTACTAACAATCAAATCATTAGAAGCCTTAGCTGAATTATCTAGGGGACAAGCAACAAAAATTATTGTTCCATCTAATATTCAAGGAATTGCTGGTTTAGCAACATCTCTTTCTGAAATTGTAAAAGAGAAATAATGAACAATGAAAGTCATTGGTAATAACTAATGACTTTTTTATTTATATGCAACAAAAAAAAGCTCGAGAAAAGCTTCTTTTTGTAAATCTATATAAGTCAAAGGAGAGAAAATAAAGTAGATTATATTTATTTCTACATCTTCTATTATATTATTATTTCTTAAACGTATCTTAAGTATTCTATTTCCCTAAACAAAATTTCGAAAACAATTCATTTATTAAATCTTCGTTAGCCACATCTCCAGTTATTTCACCCAATGAATGCCATGCTGATTTTATGTCAATTGATATGATATCAATTGGCATTTTTTCTTCCATTGATTTTAGACTATCTTCAATCGCTTTTTTTGCTTGTTTTAGTTTTGATACTTGACGAGCATTTCCAATATAGGATGCATCCATATCATTAATATTGCCTACTTGGCATTCTTGTTTAATTTTGTTTTCCAATTTCTCAATATCTTTTTCATTGAAAGACGATAATAAAATATAATCTTTTATTTCTGTTAATTCGATCTTTGACTTCAGGTCTTCTTTATTAATAACAACAATTCGTTTCTTGTTTTCTGTTAATGATAATAGTTTACGATCATAAACATCTAATGGAGTACTATTATCAAAAACAAGTATAATTAGATCTGCTTTGTTGATGGCTTCTTCTGTTTTCTGAATTCCTATCTTTTCAACAACATCACTTGCTTCTCTAATTCCTGCTGTATCAATTAAATTAAGAATAATTCCACCAATGTTTGTTTTTCCTTCTACAATATCTCTTGTTGTCCCTGCAATATCAGTCACAATTGCTTTGTCTTCGCGAAGAATAGCATTCAACAAACTGGATTTCCCGACATTAGGTTTTCCGATAATTACAGTTTTAATCCCGTCTTTAATCATTTGTGACGCTTCGCATTTATCAAGGATGTTTTGTAATTCTTTGTTAATCTCTAACATACTTGGTTTTAATATGTCTACTGTTATTTGTTCTTCATCTTCATATTCAGGATAATCAATGTTTACTTCTATTTTTGCCATACACGTTAATAAGCGGCTGCGGAGAATATCCATCATTCTTTTAATGTCACCACGCAAACCAAAATGAGCCATTTTTAAATTAGTTTTTGTTTTTGCTTCAATGATGTCCATCACAGCTTCTGCTTGAGTTAAATCAATACGACCATTTAAAAAGGCGCGCTTAGTAAATTCTCCTGGTTCTGCTAATCTTGCTCCTTTAGATAGTAGCATTTCGAGAATCTTGTTTGTTACAAAAACTCCTCCATGACAACTAATCTCTATAACATCTTCACGAGTATATGTTTTCGGAGCTTTCATGACACTGACAAGAACTTCATCAATCACTTCTTGTTCATCAACAATATGACCATAATGAATGGTGTGTGTTGCAACTTTAAACAAGTCTTTTCCTTTATATATTTTAGTGACAATTTCAAGTGCTTCTTGCCCACTAACTCTTATAATGGATATTCCTCCACTACCTATTGGTGTTGATATCATTGCAATTGTGTCATTCATTTTTTACTCTCCTTTTAGAACAAGCCAGAAATGTTTCCCTCATCATCAATTCTCATGTTTTCTGCTGCGGGTACTTTTCCTAATCCTGGCATTAATAGCATATCTCCGGCGATTGCTACAATCATTTTTGCTCCTGTTCTAATTTCTATACTTTTTATATTTATTTCATGGTCTTTTGGTACTCCTAGCAATTTTGGATTATCACTTAAGGAGTATTGCGTTTTAGCTATTACCATAGGAAGTTCATTCAATTTTCTTTCGGCAATTTCTTTCAATGTTTCCTTTGCTTCTTCTGTGTATTGGATAGATTTGGCTCCATACAATTTGCTCGCAATCTTACTTATTTTTGTTTCTGGACTATCTGTTGTTTCATATGCAAACTGAGGTTCTGTTTGTTCCTCGCATAATTTTATCACTTCATCAGCTAGTTCTAGGGCTCCTTGTCCCCCTTTACTCCATACTTCTACTGCTATTGCTTTTACTTTTTGCAATGCAACAATTTCTTTAACTAGCGCTATTTCTTTATCCGTATCGCTACTAAACTTGTTAATGGCAACAACGACAGGCAAGCAAAATACAGTTGATATGTTATTAATGTGTTTGATGAGATTGGCTGAACCTATTCTTAATGCTTCCACGTTTTCTTTTGTCAATTCCTCTTTTGCAACTCCTCCATGCATTTTAAGAGCCCGAATTGTAGCAACGATCACAACTGCATTTGGTACTGTTTTTATTTTTCTACATTTTAAATCAAGAAACTTTTCTGCTCCAAGATCGGCACCAAATCCTGCTTCAGTTACGGTATATTCTCCTAATTTCATTGCTGCTTCAGTGGCAATAATACTATTACATCCATGGGCAATATTAGCAAAAGGACCACAATGAATTAAAGCTAAATTACCAGCAAGAGTTTGCACCATATTTGGTTTTAGTGCTTCTTTCAGTAAAATTGTCATAGCATAATGAGCATTGATATCTCTTGCTGTAATTGCTTTTCCTTCTTTATCATAAGCAATGGTAATATCTCCTAAATTTTCTTTTAATTCATGAATATTTTGAGATAAGCACATAATTGCCATGATTTCGCTTGCTGCTGTAATATTGAACTTTTCTTTTCGGGAAACTTCTTTTTTACTTTCTCCGTTACTAACAATAACATTCCTCAATGCGCGATCATTTAAATCCAGACATCGGTTGAAGACAATTCTATTTTCATCAATGTTTAATCGATTCCCTTGATATAAGTGATTATCAATTAAGGATGACAAAAGATTGTTTGCTGTTGTTATTGCATGAAAATCACCATTAAAGTGTAAGTTAATTTCTTCCATAGGAATAACTTGTGAATATCCTCCACCGGTTGCTCCCCCTTTTAATCCGAATACGGGACCCAAAGATGGTTCTCTTAATGCCAATATAGAAGATTTTCCCCTCAAGTTGAGAGCGTCACTTAATCCAATACTAACCGTTGTTTTTCCTTCCCCTGCTGGTGTTGGTGTGATAGCAGAAACAAGAATTAACTTTCCTTTTTTCTCGCTTTGAATCTTTTGATAGTCTAATTTAGCTCGGTACTTCCCAAAATAATCCAACATGCTTTCTTTAATTTGAAATTTTTTTGCAACTTCTTTAATCGTTTTTACTTTGATGCTGTGAGCAATTTCGATATCAGTCATAGATTTCTCCTTTTTCTTTTATCCTATATTTATCATAGCACAAAGCTATTTTTTTCTCAATTATTTTACGATTTTAATTATTGCATCCACTATCTTTGTTTTTCGTTTTCTATAATTATTATTAACTTTATTTTTATTGTCATATTTTATTGTTATATTGCTTTCTTTTCTTTTATTTTCATGTTATAATAAATTACCTAAAATAAAGGAGGGGCTAATATGATTGCTTTTGACTTATCAGGTATGCATAGTGAAGCATCAAAAAAAATCACTATCGATTTCTTAATCGATTTTATTTATAATTCTATTTCTTTTGAAACAAGCGTTGTTTCCAAAGAAGAAGTAACAAGAATCATAAATGGAGACCTTGCTAATCTTGAAAAAAACAAAATTACCATTGTTAACAACAATCTTAATGGCTTTATATTCATGGTAAATTTATTAGAGAAAAAAGAAGCCTTTACTGAAAACATATTAAAGGATTTGCACGAAATTATTATGAAAGATTTAGGTGTTGGTGGCCTTTACCGTAATGTCGATATTTCCGTGATGGGATCTAACCACACTCCCCCAAGTCATATTAAAGTATATGATCGCATGAAAAAATACTTTGATATCATTAATAGCCCTACTGACAATCTTGAAGAGCAAATTGTATTTAGTCATTTACAGCTGATGAAAATCCATCCTTTTCTTGATGGAAATGGTCGTTGCGCGAGAATTGTCCTTAATTACGAATTACTTAAAAACAATTTTAACCCTATCATTCTTGACTACAGCAAAAAGGCAGAATACTTTGCTTGCTTAGAAGAATTTAAAGTGAACAAGAATATCAATCCTTTTATTGATTTTATTAATATAAAAGGATAAACAGTATAGAAAAAAGGCAGATAATTATCTGCCTTTTATTTTGCTTCGATTACTAAAATTCTGTTTGGTTCTTCTCCTTCAGAAAATGTTTTTACATCTTTCCAAGACGACAATTTGTTGTGGATTATTTTTCTTTCATATGCGTTTAATCCATCAAGACGAACCGTTTGTCCTGTTCTAGCAACTTGCTTCCCGTACTCGACAGCCATTCCTTCAAGATTTTTCTCGCGACGTTTTTTATATCCGCCAACATCAACTAAAACCGTTTTTATTTCATCCTTTTCACAGTAGTTATTTACAATAATGGAAACTAATGTTTGTAATGCAATCAAGTTTCTTGAGTTCTTACCAATTAGATATCCATTATATTCTCCAGCATCAATACTGAATTCTACACTTCCTTCTCGTTCTTTCTTTTCTATAAAACCATCAATTCCATTTGTATCCAAAATCATTTGAATGTATTCTTTTGCTTTAGCAACGCCATTTGTAATGATCTTCACTTCAACCTCAAGTTTTCCACCAAGACCTAAGAAACCTTTTGTTTCTTTTAACACATTAACTTCAAAATTTTCTTCGCTAACACCGAATTCTTTGACTGCTAATTCTTTTGCTTCTCCTACAGTTTTTACTTCATATATTTTTGCTTTCATTACTATAGTTCTCCTTACTTGTTCATCTTAATTTTTATTTTTTCAAGTCTGTCTTTGCTTTGTTTGTGTCCTAAATAACTTTGTAAAGTAGAGTAAATATTTCCCACGAACCAATAAAGGCCTAGTGCTGCTGGGCTGGTTATGATAAACACAACCATCATGATAGGCATTCCATACATCATTACTTTCATCATCATGTCTGTTTGCTTTTGTTGTTCTGTTTTTTCTGGGCGACGATAAGCCGGAACACTTGATTGCATTTCTGCTTTTTGCTTTTCTTGTCTCCTAGTTAATAAAATCTGACTTCCTAATTGTGTTAATCCTACCAATATTGCTAGAATGTATATTCCTGTTTCTTGCCATCCACCAGCACTCTTGTCTTTGAATAAATCAATTCCAAAAATAGTTGTATTCATAAAATCAAAATCCAATGGTAGTTTTGTAATTCCCATATTCGTTGCCACTTCTGGATTCGCTGCCAGATAAGTAGAAGTTGTTGAAGGAATTCTTCTTAATGTATTAAAGAAAGAAATAAAGATTGGTAATTGCAAGAATGGCATTAAGCATCCGCTAAATCCAATTCCGTATTTCTTATATAATTGCATCATTTCCATTTGTTTTCTTTGTTGACTTTCTTGATCCGTCTTTTCTGCGTACTTAGCTTCAATTTTTGCTTGTTCAGGACCTATTAATTGCATTTTTAAGGACATATCATTTGATTTGGCATAGATTGGCCAAGCTGCTGTTCTAACCACAATTGTTGATATAACAATAGCTATTCCATAGTTTCCAAATGCGATTGTCTTTCCCAATCCCCACATTAAAGCAGTCATTGGCCAAACTATAAAATCCCAAGAAGGAAATTTAAACCCGTAAATCGGTTCATAAATTATTTCTGTTTCTGTTTTCTTACAACCGCTTAGAAAAAATAGCCCTATTATTAATACTACAGCAACAACGTATTTCCAATTATTTCTTTTCATTCATTTTCTCCTTTAAAATTCTGCGAAACAACACACACATTTTTTCGTTTTTTTCTTGATAAGTTAGCTCTGTTGCTAATTTTTTTATTATTATTAATGCCTTGATTCCTGTGACTTCATTTTGATTATTTCTAATAATTTCTCTTACAGCTCTTTTTTCGTAATTTCTAATTACAGCATTGCCTACTTTCTTAGAAACAGATATTGCTATTTTCATTTCGCCTTCATAAAACTGAAAATAAATGGCATAAAATTTATTTCCTACGCTTTTTCTTAACGACATTACTTTTTCGATTTCATAGCTCTTTTTCAAACTGTATTTTCTGTTCATTTTTCCTCCAATCAGCAACAAAAAAGACCACTCCTTGTGAATATTGACATACGAGTGGTCCTAGTTTATTTTTTTGTTATGCTGTTAATTGTTTTCTGCCTTTTCTACGTCTGCTAGATAAGACTTTTCTTCCACCAACAGTTGCCATACGAGCTCGAAATCCATGTGTTTTGACGTGTTTTCTTTTGTTTGGTTGGTATGTTCTTTTCATAGAGAGCACCTCCTATACTAAACCATGCTTGTACATTATACTACAACCAGGGATTTAAGTCAAATACTTTTTTTCTTTTATATCAATATGCTTTTAAAGTCTACTTTGTATAGAATTTCTGTTACTACATTATTTCTATCGGTGAAAAATCCTTTAATATAAACATATTCAACATCAATTGTTTTATTTACTTTACTTGTCATCGCTACTGATGTTTCTACAGTAGAAAAATAATAATAATTATATAACCCGCCAATAGGATATATTTCCTTATCGCTAGTCACTATAAATGCTTGGAAATCTAAATGAAATAATTCGTTTGGATTGTTGAAATTAATTGTGTTTGTGATTGTATAGTTAGTTGAGTCACTAACTGGTTCATTTGCTCTTACAGTAAAATTAACTTTTCCTAAAATAGTTGTTTTGTCTGAAAATTTTGAACTACCAAGTTCACTTCTCTTTAGCTTAATAATCTCCTCAGTAAAAGTTAAAGTTCTTTTGATAGATTCTTCCTCACTTTTTTTATAATTATATTGAATTTTACCAAAAAGTTTTTGATATCCGTCCCCACTTACTGATTGATTACTCATCATCGTATGAATGGTAGGTGCGCTTGTTGAACTCCAATAGTCAATACCAGAAATATAATCCATTGTTCCTTCATTGGTTAATCCGCTGAATTGAAAACTAACATTATTTAATGCTGTTGAATAATTATTATAAATATACGCTGTATATGAATGCTTTACTGAAACTTCCCCAGTCGCACTCTCTATTATAGTATTTGTTGATTTAATATATGGATCAATTTCATAATTGTAATTGACATGTTCGTATTCAGGAACAATAACATAATTATATTCTGGAAAGAAGTTAAACAATACCCAAAAAGCAATAAAAGCATAAGCTACTGTTATTAAAATAATAGTTATGTTGTTTAATTTACTGGGAAAATTAAAAATCCCTAAATTATTCTCTTTTTTTATTTCCTGTTTTTTTACTTTTGCGTTTTCCATTTTTGCTAACCAGTAAACTTTTGTTTACTGCCTCCGTTCTTTTTAATTTAATGCTGTTAATATTTTACCATAAATTATTTTTTTTGCAATATGTTTTTTCTTTTTGTTGTTTTCTCTTTCTATATTATATACATATATTTCACTTTTCCCCTTTTTATAACTTCGGGAAAATTATTGGAAAACTGAGAATTTTATTCCTCTTTTTTTCCACAGTGGAATTGTGGAAAAGTTTTTTCACTTTTCTATTTATTATTGTCTCCCTTTATGATATCATTTATGTATAGAAATAACGAGAGGGGTTTTTTTATGCGCGGTGCTATCACATTATGGCAAGAAACTCTCAAGATGCTTAAAGAAGAAATAAATGAGGATGATTTTAATTCGCTGTTTGCTGAATTAACCGAAATTTATAAAGCAGATGGTGGATATATATATATTCCTGTTGCTCGCTCTTTTGATAAGTTTAGGATTGAGAAGTTTTACGTCGAGAAACTTAATAAATTGGTAGCTAAAATTTCTGATGAACTTGTGAAGTTCAAGTTTATAACTAAATTTGAAGTTGAAAAAGAACAAGAAGAACAAGCAAAAGAACCATTACAAACACCAGAATTAAGCAACGCTACTCGCACTTTATCTCCTACCTATACTTTTAATACTTTTGAAGTGGGAGAAAGCAATCGTTTTGCCTTTATTTCTGCCATGAAAACAGCTGAATCAGCTGAGTCTGCTGAGAAAATGTATAATCCTTTATATATTTTTGGAGATGTTGGCTTGGGAAAAACCCATCTAATGTCGGCTATAGGAAACTATATTCTTGATAACAAAATAGATTCTAAAATTCTTTATGTAAGCAGCCAAAAATTCGCTGAAGATTACTTTCTGGCTACAAACAAAAAGAAAGGATCTGGCGATGGTGTCGAAAGAATCGAGGCTTTCTATTCAAAATATCGAGATGTTGATGTTCTTTTAATTGATGATATTCAGTTTCTTCAATCAAAAAAATGGTCACAAGAAGAATTTTTCAAGGTTTTTGAACATCTTATCGGTTTAAATAAACAAATTGTTATTACATCAGATAAACCAGCAAATGAACTTACAGACATTATGCCAAGGTTAAGATCGAGATTTAATTGGGGTCTTTCTGTAGACATTAAACATCCTGATAAAAATTTAAGGATCAACATCTTAAAAAGTAAGCTTTCTACATTAATTAAAGATCCTAGTGATGTCCCTCTCGAAGCATTAGATGCTTTAGCGGAATATTTTCCGAATAACATCCGTGATCTAGAAGGAGCTCTTAGAGGCTTTATCACTTATTGTATTTGTCTGAATATCCCTTTCACCGTAGATAACATGTTTGTCGCTTTGGAAAACACGCTTCCAAAAGAAAAAGACTTAAAAGGAGTCCCATCTTCTTCTAAAGTAATCGATCAAACGAAAAACATTGTTGCTAATTATTACAAAATTGCTGTTTCAGACTTAACTTCTCAGTCGCGTAAACAAAAAATCACCTATGCTCGTCATATTGCCATGTTTATCTTGCGAGATAAATTTAATATTCAATTAAAAACAATTGGCGATGCTTTTGGAAATCGAGACCACGCGACCGTTTCTTATGGAATTGATAAAATTGTTTTCATGCAACAAAGTGATCCTTTGGTTAAAAACGACATCGATATTTTGTTAAAAAATATTGAAAGACAATAGTTTTCCACATTTCAACACTCTTAATAATAAGTAATAAACAAAAAATAAATAATAAAGGAGCCTTTTATGATTTTTACAATTAATAGAGATCTATTATTGCAGAATTTAAATTCAGTAAGCAAAGCTTTATCAACTAAAGCACAAATGCCTGTATTAACAGGAATCAAAATTGATGTAATGGATAATAAAATATTATTAACAGCATCTAATAGCGAAATTTCTATTCAAGCTTTTATTGATGATAAGAAACATGTAAAAGTAGAAGAAGAAGGAACTTTTGTAGCTCCAGGGAAATATCTAATCGAACTTGTAAAGAAAACAGAAGCAAAAGATATTTATTTTGAATCTTTTGAAGATAACGCTATTAAAATATTAGCAGACAAGAGTAATTTTACATTAAACGTTCTATCAAAAGATGATTATCCTGTGATTTCTTTTGCTGATTCACCAACATTCATTACATTAGATGCTATAAACTTAAAACAACTAATCAGAAAAACGACATTTGCTGTTTCTTTATCAGAGTCAAGAGTAATATTAACAGGAGTTTCTGTTGCTTCTCAAGGGAATTTATTAGAGGTTGTTTCAACAGATAGTTATCGCTTAGCCAAAAAGCAAATCAAATTCAATGTAGAATACCCAGAAATAAAGGTTGTTATTCCAGGAAAGAGTTTAGATGAGTTAAATAAAATCGTAGATGAAGGCGAAACTCTTGTTGAAGTGCACATTAGTCACACAAAAG
>JAEZSA010000076.1 GCA_023422115.1 Bacillota bacterium
TGGGAAATTGCGAGGATATTTATTATATAATCAAAAACTTACTCCAGCTCAATTATACAAAGACAATGTTATGAAAGAATATGCTACTCATTTATTCAATTTTTTTGATTCGTTAAATGAACCATTGGCTTATTTTGATAGTGCTAATGAACATTATATTCTTACTGATGTAATGAAAAAGACAATAGGAATCAATGAAGCGTTCATTACTTCCGAAGGTTTGATTAACTATATAGTTGAAGAAGATATTGCTAATTACAAAAGAATGCTAAGTCAAAAAGAAGGTAGCAATACATATTACTATCGTTTAAAAACTATAAATGGAATTGAATGGTTTGAGGAAACAAGAACATTTGAAGGAATGTATGTTTATAATATCATTCACTGGGCAAAATTTTCTCCACGCCAAATGAAATATTTACCAAAAGAAGCATTGGAAAACGAAATAAAAATCAATCAAGATAATAATCATAATTTTGTTTTAGTTTTCATAACCTTAAAGAAGGTTACTGGTTACGCTGAAAAACTAGGAAAAGAGGTTGCCAATGTTCTAGTTGATCGCTATTTTGCCCAACTTCTATCAACAAAAGCAAATCCAACAAAGGTATATAAGTTATCGAATGTAGATTATTGCTTATTATTTACAGGAATCGCAGATTACGAAAGAATTGTCAGTGAAATTAATAGTAATGTTTCTGATTTAATGAATATGCAAATTGTCTTTAATGGAAGCAAATATCAAATGAACAATGCTTTGGGAATTGTTAAGAGTGAAAGTGTTGTTAATCCAAGTCCAGAACGTTTTATTGTTGCTGGTTATGAAGCGTTGTCTTATGCAACAAATCCAGATTATGGCAGACCGTTTAGTATTTATCGGGAAAAGAGAGAAGAACGTCCTAGTTATCAATTTGATAAATATCGTGTAGATATTAATAATGAGTTTTTATATGATAAACGAAAAATTTAATGCGATTATTTTAATAGCTGGGAGCGGTTCTCGTTCACAGCTTTCTTATAATAAAAACTTTTATATGATTCATGGAAAACCGATTTTTCGTTATTCACTAGACAAATTTCTAAAAGTACCTCAGTGCAGTAAAATCATTCTTGTTTATCGAGAAAACGAGAAAGATTTGGTTGATAGCTACACCTTTGATATTCCTAAAACAAAATTACAATTGGTGGTTGGGGGACAAAATCGTCAAGATAGTGTTTACAATGGCTTGCTTGCTGCTATTAGCAACTTAGTTTTAATTCATGATGGCGCACGCCCTAATATAAATGAAACAGATATCCATTCTGTCTATCAAGAATTGATAAAGGGAAATCCTTGTTGCTTGGGTTATAGAGCTCAGGATACAATCAAAGAAGTGAATTCTGAAAAAGTAGAGACATTGGATCGTCAAAAATTATATCTTGTACAAACCCCACAGGGGGTTTATCGGAATGATATGATAGAAGCAATTAAAAAAGCGAACGAAGAGCAGATAATTGCTTATGATGATTTAAGTCTTTTAGAAAGATATTTCAATGTAAATCCTAAAATTGTTATAGGGAGTCCTTATAATTTGAAAGTGACGACATTAGAAGATATCAAATATATTACTAAAATTTTAGGTGGAAATAATGGATTATAGAATAGGGCATGCATACGATATTCATCGTTTAGAAAATAATCGAAAATTGATTTTAGGGGGGGTTGAAATAGCTTATCCCAAAGGATTATTAGGTCACTCTGATGCAGATTGCTTATTACATGCGGTTACAGAAGCGATTATCGGGGCTTTAGGATTGGGTGATTTAGGAACTCATTTTCCTGAAAGTGATTCTCAATATAAAGATAAGCCATCAAGTTACTTTGTGAGGGAAGCAAGGAAGATGTTACAGGCTAATAATTATTCTTTTGTTAATTTAGATGCTACTGTTTTTATAGAAGAACCAATGCTACGACCTTATGTTTTAGCCATGAAAAAAAATATTGCTACTTTACTAAATGTTGATGAGTCACAAATCAATATTAAAGCAACCAGAGGAGAAAAAATTGGGTGTATTGGTCGCAGTGAAGGGATAGCTGCTGAAGCAGTTGTTTTAATTGCAAAGAAAAAGGAATTTAAAAAACTTTAGGGCGTATGCCCTTTTTTTGTTTCCTTTGCATATTACTTTACAATTTTACGAAAAATGAGTATAATATAATAGATTTAGAAAGGAAAATAATATGAATAAAGTAGAAATAGAAAACAAAGTCAAAACCATTTTAGATAAAATTAGACCTTATTTACAACGCGATGGTGGCGATGTCGAATTAATTAAAATTGAAAATGGAATCGTATATGTAAAGATGATGGGGGCATGCGTAGGATGCTCTAGTATTGATACTACATTAAAAGAAGGTATCGAAGCATTTTTACTTGAAGAAGTGCCAGGAATTATCGGCGTAGAAAACATCGAAAACTAAGAAAGAAAGCAAAAAAATGGATAAAGTTAAATTTGGTAAGACATTTTATAATGTGTGTTTAATTCTTTGTGTGGTTATATTATTAGCTGCATTTTTGTTGTTTAAGACAAAAGATGCTTCAGGAAATATATTGCCTGAAGAAGATCTAATTCAAACTTGGATATATCGATATTTGGTTTCCTTTTACATGTTTACGTTCTTAATACCTCTAGCTTCGCTTGTAAGAGAATATACTAGTGGAGTATATGTAGCCAAAAAAATGATAATAAAGGTAATTATTGGAATAGCTGCTCTTGCTGTTGGAACGAGTTTAATTTTTGTTTTATGGAATTTACGTACTGCACAATTGTGTATGTTAGGAGCAATGCTTAGCGCTGTATATATTTTGGCTCCATCTTCAAAAACATCAATGCAAGTAAAAAAATAAATATGAAAAAGCAATTTAAAAAAATATATATTGAAATATCTAATATTTGTAATTTGAAATGCCCGTTTTGTTCCCAAACCGATAGAGAAAAAACAATCATGAGTGCTCAAAAGTTTAACGACGTGATAAAACAAAGCAAAGAATATAGTGATTATATCTATCTCCATGTGAAGGGAGAGCCATTGGTTCATCCTCAATTTATGGAGATTTTATCTATAGCAGAAGTAAATAATATAAAAATTAATATCACAACCAATGGAATTTTAATTCGCGAAGTAGAAGAGATTTTATTTCGAAGTAAAGCAATTCATCAAATTAACATTTCTCTTCATTCCTTGGTGTGCTTAAATGACAAACAAAAAGAAAATTATCTGAACAATATTTATCACTTTATTGAACAAGTTTCCAAACAAAAAAACTTTTTTGTTTCATTAAGACTTTGGATTAAAAATGATAACCTAAATGCATATATTTTAAATTACTTAGAAAACAAATTAAATAAAAAAATTATCATCAGTAAGAAGAGTATTATTGATCAGGTTTATATTTCTTGTGATGAGGAATTTGCTTGGCCAAACCTATCTTCTTCTTTTGTCTCTCACGTGGGAAGTTGTTTGGGAACACGCGATCAAATTGCTATTTTAGCTAATGGAGATGTTGTTCCTTGTTGCTTAGATGCAGAAGGGATGATTAAGTTCGGAAATATCTTTGAAGAGAGTCTTACCATAATCTTAAATAAGCCACGGTTTTTGGAAATGAAAAAAGGATTTGAAAATAGAAAAGTTTTGGAGGAGCTTTGCCAGAAGTGTACCTATCGTCTTCGCTTTGAAAAAAATTGACTTTTCAAAGAAAATCTTTTATGCTATAATACAATTAGGATAAAAGGTGAGCAAAATGATTAAAAAAGGAGAAATAGTTTACGGCAAAATAACGAACATTTTAGGCTATGGTGCTTTTGTTATGGTTGAAGATTATGATGGATTGATTCATATCTCTGAATTTTCAGACAACTTTGTACGAAGCATCAATGATTATGTGACCATAGGTCAACAAGTGAAACTAAAGGTTTTAGAAGTTGATGAAGAAGAGAAAAAATTGAGACTTAGTTATAAAGCATTGAATAAATCGCGAGGAGTGAAGGGAGAGATTCCTAAATATACCATTGGCTTTTCTTCATTGGAGAAAGTAATGCCAGAATTTATATCGGAGCAATTTAGGAAAAACGAATAGTATGAGTATTTTAAAGATTGATTACACAAATGTACTAAATTTTATTAGTGAAGAAAAAATTAATGAGTATAAAGAAGATGCTTTGTTTGCATTAGACAAATTAGTAAATAAAACAGGGATTGGAAATGACTATGTAGGTTGGGTTGACTGGCCTGTTTTAATAAGTCCAAGAGAAATTGAAGATATTCGAGAAGCAGCAGAAACCATTAGAGAACAAAGTGAATGCTTATTGGTTATTGGCATTGGAGGTTCTTATTTAGGAGCCAAAGCAGTAATCTCTATGTTAGATCAGTATTATCCTAAAAAGAAAGGATTAGAAATTTTGTTTTCAGGCCACACCCTTTCTGCGACTTATACAGCAGAACTTTTGGAATATCTCCAACATCGTGATTTTTCAATTAATGTTATTTCCAAATCAGGAACAACAACAGAACCAGCTATTGCTTTTCGGTTAGCTAAAGAGCTATTAGAAAAGAAATATGGTGAGGAAGCAAATAAGCGAATTTTTGTTACAACAACAGAAGATAATAGTGTTTTACACAGCATCGCAAAAACAAGTGGATATCATGAATTTTTTATTCCTAAAGATATCGGTGGTCGCTATTCAGTTTTAACATCAGTAGGATTATTACCAATTGCTTGTGCAGGGTATGATATCTACGAGATTTTAAAAGGAGCAATGGATGCACGCCAAGTTTATAGTCATGCCCTTTTTTGGGATAATGACGCTTTGTTATATGCAACAATTAGAAATATTCTATATAAGAATGGGAAAGATATTGAACTTTTAGTTTCACACGAGCCAAAATTAAAATATTTTGCTGAGTGGTGGAAACAATTATATGGAGAAAGTGAAGGAAAAGAACACAAAGGTTTGTTTCCAGCTAGTGCCATTTATTCCACTGATCTTCACTCTTTGGGACAATATGTTCAAGATGGTCAAAGAAAATTATTTGAAACAGTCATAAATATTGTTCAACCAGAAAAAAACACGGTTTTAACTCGCGATAATAATAACTATGACGGACTAAATTTTATCGCTAATCAATCTCTAGATTATATTGCAAAGAAAGCGATGGAAGGAACCATCCAAGCTCATGTTGAGGGAGGAGTTCCTAACATAATCGTTAATCTAGATAAAATCGATCAGTATGATATAGGGTTCTTATTATATTTCTTTATGTTTGCTTGTGGAATTAGTGGATATTTACTAGGTGTTAATCCTTTCAATCAAGAAGGGGTAGAAGCATATAAAAAGAAGATGTTTGAATTATTAGGAAAACCAGGATATTAAAAAGCGAAGTGATTCGCTTTTTTTAAGGAATAATTAAGTTTTAATGTTATAATAGAATGTGTAACCCAATTTTTAAAAATATAAAAAAATACAAAAAAATACAAAATGATTATTGACAATTTTAAGAAATTGTGATAATATATAATAGTAACAGTGTAATTGAATGGAGTAATCCTATTTTATCGAAAAGGAGGAGCAAAATGCCAACAAGAACATTTACAAACTTGCCTAAAGAAAAAAGGGTAAGGATTTTGCGTGCCGCAAAAAAAGAATTTTCTAGAGTTCCTTTAGAAAAAGCTGTTATCGCTAATATTGTAAAAGATGCCGATATCCCGAGAGGTAGTTTTTATCAATACTTTGAAAACATTGATGATTTATTCATATACTTAATCAATTATATGTATGGTATCGATCAAAAGAGATTTGGTAAGTACGTAGAAGAAAAAAATGGAGACGTTTATGAAGCTTTAAAGTTAAGGTTTTCTAAGGAAATCGATAAGTTGACCAGTGAAGAAAATCGTCAATTTAGAATTAATGTCTTTTCAACATTATTTAATGATTCTAAGAAATCCAGAATGCATCCCGACATGATGGAAAAGCAGAATCCTGTTGGAATTATTAATTTTCCTGAAGCACAACAAAAATCTAAATCGGCAAATGGTTTCGCAGAAATCATTAAAATGATTGGATTCTTCTGTTTGCAAAAATATTTAGCAAATCAAGCTAGTGAAAAAGAAATTAAATCATATTATAATAATTGCATTGACTTTGTTAAAATGGGATTTAATGGACCTAAAGCTGCCTTTTAAAAGCAGCTTTTTTATTTTTCTGTGGTAAAAGTTATTTTTATATGATAAAATATAAGTGTAAAAAAAATATAGCTGCTGGTTGCATTTTATGCATTAATAGGGAATATGGTGAAAAACCATGACAGCCCCCGCTACTGTAAGAGAAGAGTACCAATCAATGATAAAGTCACCATATATTGGGAAGACGAGATTGTGTACGATGACTCTCGAGTCAGGAGACCTGCCAACAGTGATGAAGGAACTCGTTTCGGTGGGAAATGACGGTTGACTGGCAATTGCTATATATCTACCGTTAGGTAGATATTTTTTATTTTAGAAGGGAGGCAATATTGATGCGAAGAATGATAAAATATCATCCAACTGTGATTATTCTGTTTTTTATTTGTTCGATATTTTATACAATGTACACTAATAATCCTTTGATAATATCATTATCTTTGTTGGGCTCTTTTTTATTTTATTTTACTATAGAAGAAAAAAAGATATTTTTTAAATATTCTCTCTTTGCAATATTAATTTTTATTGTCATTACGATTACAAATCCGCTATTTGTTTCAAAAGGGAATACTATTTTATTTATGATTGGGAAAAAAGTGATTACCAAAGAAAGCTTAATTTATGGTGCGATGATGTCAATGATGTTGATTGCGATAATTACTTGGTTTTCTTGCTATAATAAAATAATGACAATGGATAAGTTTGTTTATTTGTTTGGTAAAGCAACGCCCAATATATCAACAGCAATATCAATGGGAATTGCATTTATTCCTCGTTTTATTGAAAAAGGAAAAGCCATCAATTTAGCGCAAAAAAATTTAGGTTTATACAAACAGAATCTACTCCCCAGAATGAAATTAAACTTACGAGTTTTTTCCTCATTGATAACATGGGCACTTGAAAATTCAATTGATACAGCAGATTCTATGAATGCTCGCGGATATGGCTCTAAAAATAAAACAAAATTCTCAGTTTTTAAGTACAACACAAGTGACTTCTTATTAACTATTGTAGTGATAGTATTAATAATCTTCATTGTCATTGGAAGCGCCTTCCAATATTTAGATTATCAATATTATCCTACTCTAACAACACTAAATTTTAGTACAATCAATATCTTGCTTTATTCATCATTTGGTTTATTGATGCTAATTCCAACAATTATTGAAGTAAAGGAGAATGTGAAATGGAACTTTTTCAAATCAAAAATCTAACATTTACATACGCAAACGAAAAAAATCCAGTTATCAAAGATGTTAATTTATCTATTGAAAAAGGATCCTTTACAATTATATGTGGAGAAACAGGTTGTGGCAAGACAACATTGTTGAAGATGTTGAAGAATGAATTGCGTCCTCATGGTCAATTAGAGGGAGAAATTCTATACGAAGGAAAACCATATTTTGATATGGATAAAAAAAGATCAACAAAAGAAATAGGATATGTTTTTCAAAATCCTGATAATCAAATTGTTGCAGATAAGGTATGGAATGAATTAGCGTTTGGCTTAGAAAACATGGGTGTTCCAACAATCCAAATAAGGAAAAAAATAGCAGAAACGGCAAGTTTCTTTACAATTGAAGATCTATTTAGAAGAAGCACTTCGAGTCTATCTGGGGGAGAAAAACAACTTTTAAATCTAGCGTCAATCATGGTCATGGAACCTAAAGTATTATTATTAGATGAACCAACAGCACAATTAGATCCAATTTCGCGTGACGTTTTTTTACGATTATTACAAAAAATTAATGATGAATTAGGAACAACGATCATTCTTGTGGAGCATCAGCTAGAAGAGGTGCTAACTTTAGCAGATAAGATTATTATGATGGGATTTCAAACTATTTTTTCTTATGAAACTATTATAAAAACATGTCAGTTGGTTAAAAAAAACTATCCCAATTTCCCTTTGATTGCTAACTTTCCAACATCAGTACAACTATATAGTGCTGTAAATGGTGATGGAGAATGTCCATTGAATGTCAGACAGGGAAAACAATTTGTTGAAAACAATTTTACAAATAAAATTAGAAGTGTGGAATCGAAAAATATAGTATTATCTTCAGAAAAAATAATTTCTTTAAAGAATGTTTCTTTTAGATATAGTAAAAACGATTCAGATATCATTGATGATCTATCCTTGGATGTTTATCAAGGTGAAGTATTAGCTATTGTTGGAAGCAATGGTGCGGGAAAATCAACGCTTTTACACTTGATTGCTGGTAATTTAAAACCCTATCAAGGTAGAATCACGATTTGTGGAAAAGATATAAACAAGTACAAGAATAATGAATTATATTATAATAATCTAGTTTTATTACCTCAGAATCCTGATGATTTATTTGTATTCGATACAGTAAAAGAAGAACTTTTAGAAATGAAACTAGATAATAATCAAAAAGAAGAGTTTATTAGCCGAATGAATGAGATTTCTTCTGAATTGAATTTAAAAGAATTATATGAAAAACATCCATTTGATTTGAGCGGGGGTCAAAAACAAAAACTAGCGCTTGCAAAAATCCTTTTGTTACATCCAAAAATAATTTTGTTGGATGAGCCAACTAAGGGTATTGATGGAATGTTTAAAATACATTTAGTTGAAATAATTAAAAATTTACAAAAAAAAGGAATTACTATTATTTTAGTGACTCATGATGTTGAGTTTTCAGCAATGGTTTGTGATGAGTGTGCTTTGCTTTTTGATAATAGTATTATCAACAAAACAACTAAAAACGAATTCTTTTTAAATAATAGTTTTTATACGACAGCAGCCAATCGCATTACAAGGGAACGTTATGATAATGTAATTACTATCGATGATGCAATCAGCATTATTAGAAAGAATCAAACGATATGAAAAAGTATCTTATTTACTTTATTGCTTTTATTATCGTTCCTGCGTTGGTGTTAATAGGAGTTTTTGTATTCGATGATCAGCAATATGACATCATTTATCTCATGATTGCGATTTGTAGTTTGCTTCCCTTCTTTTTTGCTTTTGAAAATCGCTATCCTCAAGCAAGAGAAATTGTATTGATTGCTGTTATAACAGCAATCACGGTTGCTTCAAGAATCGTTTTTGCCTGGGCACCTAGTTTTAAACCAGTAGCAGCAATTATTATTATTGCAGCCATTGCTTTTGGTAAAGAAATAGGATTTATGGTGGGAGCGTTAACGGCTTTACTATCCAATATTTATTTTGGGCAAGGACCATGGACTCCGTTTCAAATGTTCGGTTGGGGATTTACTGGCTTAGTTGCTGGAATGCTTCGTAAGACATTTATAATGAAAAACACTATATTTCTAACAATATTTGGTGTTTTTGCAGGAGTAATTTACTCACTCATTTTAGATATTCAAACAATGCTCTTAATAGATAATAGTTTTAACTTTTCTCGTTACTTAGCGATTATAGCAAGCAGTTTTCCAATCACTCTTACTTATATGATATCAAATGCTATTTTCTTGGTGCTATTGGGAAAACCACTTTTAAAGAAATTTTCTAGAACCAAGGAAAAGTATGGAATGTTTAGTGAAAATAAAAAATAGGATAACTCCTGTTTTTTTATTTTAGTTAGATGAAAACGTTTTATATGGTTAAAGCACAAAAAATATTTGCAAATAAAACGTTTACATATGGACAATGTTATTTTTTTTGCTATAATGGTTATAATAATATAAGTAAATGCAATGAGCAGAAACAAGTAGCTAATGATTTAGTTCTTAGAGAGTTATCGTTTGGTGGGAGATAATAACTAAAAATTTGTGAAAATCATTCTGTTAGCAGTCGTCTGAAAGGAAAAGATTTCTATTAAGATGGAACGTTTGGTAAGCGTTAAAATACTGGTAGTGTATTAGCACTATCACCAAGCCGATTGCTCAAGAAGAGCAATAAAAAGAGTGGTACCGCAGAAGCTTCGAGCCTTTGTCTCTTATGTAGATGAGGCTTTTTATTTTTCTCTAGCATGCTTATATTAAAAGAAAAAGGAGAGAATTTATGAAAAAATTATTTAGCTTTTTATTGTTGTTGGTTGCTGCGCTAGTATTCACTGCTTGTGGCAATAAAGATGAAAAAGAAACAATCGACTTTGGTATGTTGGGACCTTTTACAGGAAGTCTAAGTCAATATGGAGAACCTGCTCGTAAAGGAGTAGCGTTAGCAGTAGAGGAAATCAACGCAGCAGGAGGAATTTTAGGAAAGCAAGTAGTTCTTCATGCTGAAGATGATGAAGGAGATGCACAAAAAGCATTGAACGCTTATAACAAACTAGTTGATTCTATTGATTTTCTAATTGGTGAAATTACTTCAGGTACATCAGAAGTAATTGCTGTAGAAGCACAAAAAGATGGCTTGCCAATGCTATCTCCATCTGCAACTGCTGCAGGTGTTACTCTTAACCGTAGTTTTGTTTTTAGAGTTTGCTTCTTAGATCCTGATCAAGGAGTTTCAATGGCAAATTTTGCTGCAGATACTTTAAAAGTTACTAAAGTTGCTGTAGCTTATGATAATAGTGATGATTATTCCAAAGGTGTTGCAGAAGCATTTAAAACGCAAGCAGAAGCTAGAGGATTAACAGTGGTATTCTTTGATGGCGGTGTTGTTGCTGATTCTGCAGATTATAAAGCATTAGCTACAAAAATTAAAAATAGCACTGCACAAGCTGTATTTGTTCCAATTTATGCAGGAAGTATTGCTACTCTTACAAAAGATGTTAGAGCTGCAGGCTATACTCTTCCATTATTAGGTGCTGATGGTTGGGATGGTGCTTCAACAATTCTAGCTGGTGAAGATGGAAAAGGGGATGTTACACCATTAAATAACTCTTATTTTTCTAATCACTACGCCGCTGATGAGGAAAATGCAAAGGCATTTGTAGCTGCTTATAAGGCAAAATATAATGAAACTCCAAACGCATTTGCTGCTTTAGGTTATGATGCTGCTTATCTTGCAAAAGCTGCAATAGAAAAAGCAGGAAAAACTGATAAAGCTGCAGTAGCTGAAGCACTTGCAAAAGTAACTTATTCTGGTGTTACAGGAGAATTTACTTATAATGAAACAGGAAATCCTGTGAAAAAAATTATTATTTGTGAATATGTTGATGGTAAAGTTACCTTTAAAGAAAGCAAATAAATGAAAATTATCAAACAATGGATTAGGAATCACATTTTGTGATTCCTAATGCTATGAGGAGGGAACAATGAGTAATATCATTAATCAACTAATAAATGGTATCCAAAAAGGCAGTATCTATGCGTTAGTAGCACTTGGCTATACGATGGTATATGGCATCATAAAGTTAATTAATTTTGCTCATGGCGATTTTATTATGGTAGCCTGCTTTGTAACCTATTCAGGAATAATCTTGTTTGGCTTACCTATATGGTTATCTTTAATTTTAGCTTTAATCTTTGCAGTAGTCCTAGGGATTATTACGGAAAAGATTGCTTATAAACCTTTGCGAAATTCTCCACGTATAACAGCATTGATTACTGCAATTGCTGTCAGTCTTTTATTGCAAAACGTATCACAAAAAATATTTACTAGTAATCCTAAGATTGCTCGTGAAATAATCGAATTAAAAATTTATCATCTTGGTGATGTTGTTATCAATAATATAGCAATCATGACCATAGGTGTTTCTGTTGCTTCTATGATATTATTAGCTGTTTTCGTCAACAAGACGAGAACAGGAAAAGCAATGAGGGCTGTTAGTGAAAATCCTGACGCAGCTCGTTTAATGGGAATTAATAATAATAGAACAATTACCATTACGTTTGCTATAGGTACCTTTCTAGCGGGAATAGCGGCAATTATGTATTATGCTTATTCAGGTTATTTGACACCTACTTTGGGAGGGAAACTTGGTTTATATGCCTTTGTTGCTGCAGTTGTTGGTGGAATTGGCATCATACCAGGTGCAATGTTAGGTGGATTTTTAATCGGTATTATAGAAGTCTTACCTTATATGGTGGGAATCGCTCCAGAATATTCTGATATTATTTTATTTGGAACATTAATTTTAATATTATTATTTAAACCTACAGGAATTCTGGGTAAAAATGTTGGAGAGAAGGTGTAATGATGGAAAAACAAATCATTTATCGCTCTATGGTTAATCCTAATTATAAGAAAAAACGTTGGCTTGTTAATTTAGTATCACTGGTACTATTACTTGCTTTAATCTATGTTGTTTTAGGGGGATCTTTTTCAAAGGAAATCTTTAAAACAATTCTAGGAATGAATTATCGTCAATTTGTTGCTATCTTTATTTCAATTTTGTACACAATTATTCTTACTGTTTCTTTGAATTTATCGACTGGTTGTTTGGGAGAAATGGTACTTGGGCATGCTGGTTTTATGGCAGTTGGTGCTTATGCGGGCAGTTTATTTCTAAAATATTCAGGGGCTGCTGCAGATAATAATCTAGCAACTATTATTGCCATTTTAATTGGATTTGTTTCTGCTGGCATCGTTGGTTTCTTGGTAGGCATCCCAGTATTGAGATTACGAGGGGACTATCTAGCAATCATCACATTGGGATTTGGACAGATTATTAGTACAGTTATTAAGTTGCTTAATTTTGATGGCTCTGGAAAATTGACTGGAATCCCTTTAAATCGTAATATCATGTTGTATGCGATCGTTGTTATTATTATCGTGACCATTATTTTCACATTTATGAAATCACGGCATGGGAGGGCTATTTTGTCCATACGTGAAGATGCAATTGCGGCAGAAGCTAGTGGAATTCCAGTAACAAAATATAAAGTTGGAACCTTTACTTTCTCTGCAGCATTGGCAGGAGTAGCTGGTGTCCTTTTCGCACAAAATATTGGTGTATTACAACCAGCAAAATTTGAGTTTAATTATTCGATTGAGATTCTTGTTATTGTAGTGTTAGGTGGATTAGGATCATTTACTGGTTCGATAGTTGCGACTATTGTCTTACTATTATTACCAGAAATGTTACGATTTCTTCAAGATTATCGATTAATCTTATATTCTATACTATTAATTATTATTATGCTAACAAAACCAAATGGGTTGTTAGGAAGATATGAATTTTCTGCTTATTCAACTTATAAAAAATTGGTTCGTTTCTTCAAAATGTTACCACAGAACATTAAGAATTTACCACAAAACCTAAAAAAAGCAGCCAATAAATTCAAAGAGTTTTTCAAACATTTCGGACCAAATATGAAAAAAATATTTTTAAAGATGGGAAACAATGTAAAAAAATTCTTTAGACGTGGAGGTGCTTCTGATGAATAAAAGTATGAATCAGGAAGAATATGTTCTTAGAGGAGAAAATTTAGGAATTGTTTTTGGTGGTTTAAGAGCAGTAGAAAACTTTTCCATTGATATTAAAAAAGGAGAATTAGTTGGTTTAATTGGTCCTAATGGTGCTGGAAAAACTACAGCTTTTAATCTGTTAACGGGAGTTTATAAGCCTACATTTGGTGATATCTATTTACAAGGAGAAAAAGTAACAAAAATGTCTCCTCATATAAGGGTCACAAAAGGTATTGCAAGAACCTTTCAAAACATTCGCTTATTTAAAAAATTGTCAGTTCTAGATAATGTAAAAATTGCTTTTAATAGTAATATGAAATATTCACCATTTGCCGCTATCTTTCGTTTTCCTAAATTTTGGAAAGAAGAACAAGAGATAGACAAAAAAGCAAAAGATATTTTAGAAGTCTTTCATTTAAATAATGTGGAAGAAGAATATGCATGTAATCTTCCCTATGGAAAACAACGAAAACTAGAAATCGCACGTGCAATAGCTACTAATCCACAAATTATTTTATTAGATGAACCAGCAGCAGGAATGAATCCTACAGAAACTGAGGAATTAATGGATACGATAAAATTAGTAAAAGAAAAATATCATGTTTCAATATTATTAATTGAACATGATATGAAGCTAGTTATGGGTATTTGTGAGAGAATTGTTGTTTTAAACTATGGTAAAATCATTGCTTCAGGAAAACCTAGTGAGATTCAAAGTAACAAAGATGTCATTACTGCTTATCTTGGCGAGGAGATGGAATAATGGAAGGATTAGTTGTTGAAAACTTAAACGTTAGTTATGGTATGATTCATGCCATTCATGATGTAAGTTTAAAAGTAGCGAAAGGAACTATCGTAGCCTTTATCGGTGCTAATGGAGCAGGAAAAACAACCATACTACGAACGATATCTCGTTTGAAAAAAGCAGATAGTGGTAAAATTACTCTTGATGGAGTAGATTTATTGGCTAAAGAAGCGCATATGATAATTGAATTGGGAATGTCTCATGTTCCTGAAGGAAGACAAGTTTTTGCTACGATGACAGTTGAAGAAAATTTGGAAATGGGAGCATATCCTTTAAAGGATAAGAAACGAATTAAAGAAAATTTAAAAGAAATCTATGAGAAGTTCCCTCGATTAAGAGAAAGAAGAAAACAATTGGCTGGAACTTTATCAGGTGGGGAGCAACAGATGCTAGCAACAGCTAGGGCATTAATGACC
>JAEZSA010000137.1 GCA_023422115.1 Bacillota bacterium
TGGTGGTATCGTAGATACAGATCCGGTTGGAGTAAGCAATCCAAACTTTGATTTATTGAACAATGTATATTCTGTACTCTTTGGTCGTGAGAAGACACCAACCTATCGTTTTGATTACAATCTAAGCAATGTTTATTTCGGATTAGATACTGATTACTTGCATGTTGAATATGCAGGTGGGGACTTAACAGAACAGGAGCAAGAGGATTATTTTGATATTGAAATTGTTGAGGGAGAAGGATTCTCAATAGAATTCTATTCAACAGCACCACCAAAAGAATACTTATTTGATGTTTATTATGAGTTTGGTTTCACTGAAGGAGTAGAGACTTACCAGTTTAAAGCTGGAACGTGGATTAGTTGGCATTTAGACTTAACCAGTTTATCGATTACAAAAGATAAAAATATCCGTAGTTATCTTGAAAATGCAACATTTATTACAGAAACAGTGTTAACAACCATCGATACTTTACTTTCAGTTGATCGAATTACTTCTGCAACTTATGCTGTTTTACGAGAATCAACCGATCGAGAGATTGTTTGTTTACCAAATGGTATTTATTATAATGAACATGAGTACTCATCCGATAATATTTATAATCATCGTTCTCTAATCTATATGATTGGTTTGGTTAGTAGAACCAATATTACCTCATACAATCCTATTTTTGAATTGCCAGAAGATTCCATTATCTATCGAACTGCTAAGTTTAGTTATACACCATATGCATACTATGATCAGTATAATGATGTACAAATTGAGTATTTCTATGTTAGTGAAGATCGTTCGATGGTTTTAGATGATGCGTTTAATGGTATTTCACCAGAAGGCACGATAAATGAATTCAGTTATTTAGGAGAAGATTATAGTGCATTAAAGTATTTCCCTTATACTTATTTTAATGGGGGATTGATGGAAACTACCTATTTCTATGTTAATAACGATGCTTCTATCGTTCTTAATAGTAGCCTTCAAGAAGTAACAGCAACAGGAAATGTTCACGAATTTATTTATAATGGTACTACTTATTCTGCTTATGAATATACATCCTATACTTATTCAGACGGGCAAATCGCTTATTTCTATGTTCGTACCGATGGAACAAAGATTTTAAATAGTTCTGGTAATGAGATTACCTTTAGTGGTGATCGATATCGATTCACATCTTCTACGATAGAATATATATTTAAAAATGTATATTCTTTAAGAGAATATACTTATAACACTACATTGAAACAATCATTCTATGTGAGTGATAATGGAATATGGTATAAAGATTTAAATAAGTCTAACATCACGGTGGTAGGCACAAAAGATGATTTCATTTATAATAGTACTCAATATACTTATAACAATACAGATGTGGTTTATCGCTATACACCATATATCTACATCGATGAGAATAACATCATGCAAAACTATATTTTCCTTGTTAATGAAAGTAGTACTGATTTTAAGGATGTTACGGGTAAAGATGTAAATATAGTTTCAGGAGACTACGATGAATTTGTTGTTGAAGAAGATGGAATTTATACTACTTATACGATATCAAAAACGAATGGAATTACGGGAATAGAGTATGTTTTTGAACGCATCGTCTATACTTATGTAGATGGTGGGGAAACTTATGAAAGAGAATTCTATGTTAGCCTTGATGGTACTGTAATTCAAAATGAAAATCGTAAAAATATCGTAATCACAAGTGGTGATCGCTCTGCGTTTGTTTATTTGGGGACAACCTATACTTTACAAACAGTATTAGAAACGACGAATTTCACTTATGAAAACTTCTCACTTGAAGCGGATTATAATCCTCAATCAGGTGCAAGTGGTATTGAATTCAATTATATTCGTTATCGTATATATTCTGAAAAATATGAAGATGACCAAAGTTCTTTATATTATACGGATTATAAGATAGCAATCCAAGACGTTACAAACAATGTAAGATTTGATATTGATATTCGTTTTGATGAAGAAATTACATTAAGTAGTTCATTGGATAGTTTTAGATTATTCCTAGAATTGATTAATAAAGTGAAAGATATGAGTTTAACTAGTTGGACAACCGAAGAAGACTTCATTCTAAATAATCGTATGGGTTTGTTTGCAACGTATACTTACAATGAAGCAATGCCAACCACTTATCTAGATCACGGAACTTTCACAACCAATACTTCAGGTGGATATATAATCTATGTTAATGTTCCTGTTGGATATACCTTTAGTTTTACTATCTATGATCCAATTTATGTGGATGAAAATGATAATATGATTCCAATTACAGGGGATGAAATAAATGACTTTGTCATTTTGGGAGATGCCTTGTTATCAAGAATTGTTGAACTGGATGTGGTGATTGAAACCACGATTCCACCAGTTCCTGATTGGGGTCAACACTTAGAAACAGACTTATTAGAACCTTATTTAGAAAATAGTCCTAATGTAGATTAAAAGCTTAGCTTTCAAAGCTAGGCTTTTTTTAATAGGAAATAATTGATTAGCATAATGACTTTTTTAACGGATAAAAACGTCATATTTTATTTAATTTTAACACTTGATAAAAAAAGATGTTTTTGGTATAATAAGTGTAATTATACGAGGAGATTGCTAATGAAATTAATTAGGAGAATGTCAAGTGGTTTGTTTTCGCCACAAGAAATTGTAAACTACCAAAAGGATAGTCGATGGTTCACGACTTTATTTTTAATTATCTTAGTCCTGCTAATGGCGATGCCAAGCTTACTGACAATCAATAAAACTAGCAATTTTGGGTATGAGGAAAAATTATCTTTGCGAGAGGATTTTTATCGCGATGGCGTTGAAATCCCCTTTTATATTAAACATGGTCAATTATTTCATGATACAGGAGATACGGAATATTTATATAGCAAAACATTAAAGAATGGAATATTGGTAAAGGTAACAACAAAGGAATTATCACAAATTGAACAATCAACAATTCCTGCGATTCTCTTTACTAAAAATGGTGTTTTATTTAATTATACTGTTTATACTGATATTTTGTTATCATATGCGGATTATCCAACTTTGGAGAATCTTGATTTTAGTGGAGCTTATCAAAATGATGAAGCTTTTTGGGGAGTAATTTTACCGATAATATCGGCTAAACTTGCTGATTATAAGCCTTATATGACTATTGCTAATGTCTTGGTTGCGATTATTGGAACATTAGGTAGCATTGTTATTTGGAGTTTAATTACAACAGTTTTTCAAAAAATGAATGTTGGCTCTCGAGTTAAGTTTTCTAAGTTATGGCAATTAATGATTTACATTATGGTACCTTATGTATTAGGGAATCTATTATCGAGTTTATTTGGATTTGTATTATTATATTATATTGGATTCATTTTAATGGTTGTTAATTCCGCAAAATTAGGACAGACAATCGCAACTGGAGGCACAAAAAATGAGTTATAATCATATTGAAATAGAAAAAAAGTGGCAAGCTTATTGGGCCAAAAATAAAACATTTAAAACAGACAACACCAAGGATAAACCTAAGTTTTATGCATTGGATATGTTCCCATATCCAAGTGGTGT
>JAEZSA010000032.1 GCA_023422115.1 Bacillota bacterium
GAATATGTTGTTAATGAAGCGGTTGTAGCTGCAAAGAAAATGAATGTTAGATTGTATTGTGGTGAGTTTGGTGTTATAGACCAAGCGCCAGTTGATGATTCATTGCGATGGCTAACGGATATTGTAAAAGTATTTAATGATCATAATATCGGCTATGCTTTATGGACATACAGAAGGATGGATTTCGGCATCGATGAAGAGCATTATGATAAGATTAGAAATGAAATGATCAAGGTTCTTACTAAATAAAAGAAAAGGATTACGATAAATTCGTAATCCTTTTTATTATTGTATACACTACATATAAACTTTTACATTTACTTCTTTCAATGTTTTATTGTATGGAATCGTTGTTCCCTCGATCTTTTTTCCATCAACTATCATTTGATAAGGCAAATGATTATTTAATATTTCAATATTATACTTTATTCCCCGATAAATTCTTGTTGCTTTTACATTTTTCATTTCTTTTGGTAGATGTGGTTCTATCTTTAAACCATCATAATCAGGTTTAATTCCTAGAATTTCTTGGCTTGATGCCACAAATGACCAAGAGGCTGTGCCTGTTAAGAAACTATTTTTTGCTTCGCCATAATTTTTAGCGTCACGACCTGCAATAGTTTGTGCATATACATAAGGTTCTGTTTTATGTATTTCAGAGATGTCTTCTAAATATGCTGGACAATTCAGTTTATAAATATTGAATGCTCTATCATTTTCGCCAATTACTGTATTTGCGATTACTATCCAAGGATTATTATGGGTGAATACGGAACCGTTCTCTTTATATCCAGGAGGATAAGAGGATATCTCACCCAATTCAATATGGTATTCTTTATAGGTTGGATATAGAAGCTCAACCCCATAATCGTTGGTAAGATATTTTTCGACTGAATCAAGGGCTTTTTTACCTAATCCAAGGTTCTCACCAATTCTAGCCATGGTACAGAAACCTTGAGGTTCGATGAATATCTTACCGTCATTGCATTCATTTGAACCAATCTTTTTTTCAAATGCATCATATGCTCTTAAGAACCATTCTCCATCCCAACCATGTTTAATCACGTTTTCTTCCATTTTATTGATTTCTCGATCGATATGATCAGCCTCTTTATCGCTACCATGTAATCTAGCGATATTCACATATTCGCGTCCATAATAGATAAACATACCGGCTATAAAAATTGATTCGGCTTTTCCGCTCTCATAGTTTGCAGCAGTTTGAAAAGATTCACTAGGATTTTTAGAGAAACAATTTAGATTAAGGCAGTCGTTCCAATCGGCTCTACCAATTAAAGGAAGATTGTGTGGGCCTAAGTTGTTTATTGTATAATGGATAGATGCTTTTAAATGTTCGAAAAGAGGAACTTCAGATCCTTTTTCGTTATTAAAAGGAACTAATTCATTTAGAATAGATAAATCTCCAGTTTCTTTTAGGTATTGTGCAGTAGAACCTACAAGCCATAAAGGATCATCATTAAATCCACTACCGATATCGGCATTACCACGTTTCGTTAGTGGTTGATATTGATGGTAAGTAGAACCATCTTTATATTGAATCGATGCGATATCAATAATTCTTTCGCGAGCTTTTTCTGGAATAAGATGGGTGAATCCAAATAAGTCTTGACACGAATCTCTAAATCCCATACCTCTACCGATACCGGACTCATAATAAGAAGCACTTCTAGACAAATTGAATGTAACCATGCATTGATATTGATTCCATATATTAATTGTTCTATCAAACTTTTCATTTCCTGTTTCAACATGGATAATAGATAATAGATCATCCCAATATTTCTTTAAATCATGAAATGCTTTTTCAACTTTTTCTCTAGAATTATATTTTTCTTGTAATTTATAAGCATGTTCTTTGTTTATAACATTTAATGAAGTGAATTTTTTATCATCTTCATTTTCAACATAGCCTAATAAGAAGATTATCGTTTTTTCTTCATGTGGTTTTAGGGTAATGTTGAATTCGTGACAACCGATTGGACTCCAGCCAGAAGCTATTGAGTTATAGGATGTTTTATTCATCACGGCAGCTGGTGAATTATAAGAATTGTATAATCCTAAAAATGTATCTAAGTCAGAATCGAAGCCATCATGTTTCTCACTAGCATAAAAGAAGGAGAAGTGATTACGTCTTTCTCTATATTCTGTTTTATGATAAATAGTATGATCATCAATCTCTACTTCGCCAATATTTAGATTACGTTGGAAATTTGTTTGATCATCGATAGCATTCCAAAGACAAAATTCTATCATACCATGTAAGGTAATATGTTTATCTACATCAGAATGATTCGATAAAGTGAGCATATTAATTTCACAGGCATCTTTAAGAGGAACAAAACAAGTAAGTTTTGCGTTTAAGTTATTCTTTACACTATTAAATATAGAATAGCCTAAACCATGATGACATTCATAGTTATCTAGTTTTGTTCTTAGTGGTAAGAATCCAGGATTCCAAATGCAATCATTATCATTAATATAATAGTATCTACCTCCATTATCTCTAGGAACGCTATTATATCTGAATCTAGTGATTCTCCTTAACTTAGCATCTTTATAGAAAGAATAACCTCCACAAGTATTACTAATAATAGAAAAGAAGTCACCTTGACCGAAATAGTTGATCCAAGGTAATGGAGTATTGTAATTTGTTATTACATACTCTTTATTTTGATCATCGAAATGTCCAAACCTCATAAAAATCATCTCCATGTCTTCGAAAATCGCCTTAAACGTTTAAGGATATTAACACCATTATATCATGTTTTTCGCTAAAATCAATATAAAAAAATATTAAATTAATTTATAAAAAAGTATTGACAAACTGAAAACGTTTTAATATAATATAATCGCGTAAACGTTTAAGTTAAAATAAATTCGATTTTAGCTTACTTGTTTTATAGAGGTAACCCTCGAAAAAAATTATAAGGAGAGAAAAAAATGAGCAAATTATTCAAAAGATTTATGGCTGTTGCTTTAGTTGTCGTTTTAGCATTCGTCTTTGTTGGATGTGGAAATGGAAAAAAAGCAGATTTAAACGATGGTGGAGCTGTATTCCACATTTATGCATGGAATACTGAATTCCAAGGATTTTTCAACAAGTATGTATCTGATGAAAAGAAGAACGATCCTAGTATTGAAACCTATCATCTAGATGGTGTTCCAGTAAAATGGACGATTACTACTTCTGACAATGGTGCTTATCAAAATGCATTAGACATGGCACTAAGAGAAAATGAAACAGCAAATGAAGATAACAAAGTAGATATGTTCTTAGCAGAAGCTGACTATATCTTAAAATATGTTAACACTTCTTTAACAAAAGATATTGAAACTATTGGGGTTGATGATTTTTCTCAAGCTTATCAATATACAGTAGATATTGCTAAAGACAGAACAGGCGTTATTAAAGCTGCATCATTCCAATGCTGTCCTGCTGGTATGGTTTATAGACGTTCTATAGCTCAAGAAGTTTTAGGTAAATCTGAACCTGCTGAGGTTCAACCATTGGTTGATTCATGGGCTAAATTTGAAGCTGTTTCTGCTCAAATGAAAGCAAAAGGATACTATATGACAGGTTCATATGCTGATACTTATCGAGTATTCTCTAACAATGCTGACAAAGCATGGGTTGATGAAAATAAGAATGTTCAAATTCCTACTCCAGTTAATACTTGGATGACACAAGCTGAAAAGTTTGTAAAAGAAGGCTATACTAAAACTGAAGGCGTTTGGGATGGCGGTAAGACAATCGAATTTGCAGAAGGTGGAAAAGTTTTCTGTACATTTGGCCCTGCTTGGTATTATAATTTCTGTATGGGTACAGCAATGGGAACAGGTGATAACCATGAAGGTGGAACTTATGGCGATTGGGCTCTAGTTGCTGGTCCTCAAGCTTATTTCTGGGGTGGAACTTGGCTATTATGTCCTAGTGCTGGATCTAATGATTCTTTAGTTGCTAAGACAATGAAGGCATTCTTAAATGACGAAGAAGTTATTGAAAAATTAGTCAAAGATGATTCACAATTTTCTAACAATAAAAAAGTTAATGCAAAAGTTGCAGATGACTATGAAGCTGAAGGAAAAGGAAATGGGTTGCTAAAGGGTCAAAATGACACTAAAGTTTGGGTTGAAATGGCAGATAGTATTCAAGTAAAATATAGTACAATTTATGATCAACAATGCAATGAAGGATTACAAACTGCATTTGTAAAATTCTTAAAGAATGACGAAGAAATCAATACGAAAGCAAAAGCTTTAGCTGACTTCTTTGCTGATTTACAAAAAGCATTCCCTAATTTAGTTGTTCCTAAATAGAACTAAGGTTAATTGTTTAAGCCATGGATTTAAAAACCATGGCTTTTATTAAAAAATGAGTGGAGGTTTTTTAATGAAAAAAGACAAGAACAAAAAAAGCCCAAGTTATGCTAAATGGGGCTATATATTTGTAGCATCATTTTTCATAGTATATTTAATATTTACTTTTATTCCACAAGTATTAACGA
>JAEZSA010000042.1 GCA_023422115.1 Bacillota bacterium
ACTAGATCCTAAGTCTAGCGCGTCTGCCAATTTCGCCATACCCGCACACCATGCTATAATATAATAGCATAATGTCATAGTATTTGCAAGTGTTTTTTGTAAATTTTACCTTGCTTTTTCATTTTTGCTTGCTATTTTATTCTTCCTTTTTCCTTCATCCATACGATGGTATCTTTAACAGTATCATTGATATCACGGGGAACAAATCCTAGTTCTTTTGTTGCTTTTTCATGGCTGAAATTGGAATTTGACAATAAGGTGTATAAAGAATAACTAGTGTAAAGTGGTGGTTTTTTTCTAATTTTATAATACAATTCAGCAAGTGGAGCCGTTATTTTTGCAAACCACATCGGTAGAATTGTCTTAATTGGTTTTCTTGTTGAAAAGGTAGAAATAATTTTAATTAAATCACGAACGCTAATATATCTATTTGATAAAATATAGCATTCACCACTTCTTCCTTTTTCAATAGCTTGAATGATTCCTTCGGCAACATCACGAACATCAATAAAGTCATAACCCCCATCCACTAAAGCTGTCAATTTTTTGTTGAAATAATCTAGTACTAATTGTGTTAAGTGACCTCTTCCATAGTCATAAGGACCTATAATTCCTGCAGGATGAATGACAACAGCTTCTAATCCCATTTTTGCTTTTTCTAAGACATAATTAGTTGCTATTGCTTTTGTCTTTGCATATTCACCTTTCACTAAGTTAGGATCAAATTGATCTACTTCAACAATCTTCTCTCCTTTTTTTAATTCTGGAATGGCATGCACACTACTAATATGGATTAATTTTTTTGCGTTATACTCGATACATTTGTCAACTACATTTTTAGTCCCATTGACATTGACATCATAAACACGTTTTGATACCCGTGTTGCAATAGAAATTAACCCTGCACAGTGAATGACTACAACCTCAGCATTTTCACTATTTGCAAATAATAAATCCAAATCTTCTTGATTACAAACATTCCCAAAAAATATTTTACATCCAAATTCCTCTAATCTTTGTGGATTTTCATTTGGTAATACTAAAGCTCTGATTTCTCCTTCTTGTAAGCATAGTTTCTTTACAATAGCATAACCAAGGTGTCCATTTGCGCCAGTGATGATATAAATGCGTCTCATAATTATCCTCCTTTGCATTATGAACTATAATAAAAAAGTGGTATATATCTATATTATACCACTTAATCAATATATAGCAACAATGCAACTACATTAATATGACAACTTTTGAGTAATTATCATTTATTGTAGAGGTAGGACAGTTCCTTGATAGGTCGCTTCAATGTATTCCTTAATATTTGGTTGTGATAAAGCAGCGATTAAAACTTTGATTCCTTCTGCTTCTTCATTTCCCTCTTTTACAGCAATGATATTTCCATAAGTAGCTGCCGCTACACTTAAAGCATCTTCTTGACCCAACAATTTATCTAATGAAATATCAGCACTTACTGCATAATTTCCATTAATAACAGCATAATCCACTTCCACTAATTGAGTAGGTAATGCTGCTGCTTCAAATGGTAAAATTTCAACTTGATATGGATTACTAACAATATCTTTACTGGTAATCAATAATCCTTTACTTTGGTCTACTTCAATAATTCCAAGTGTTGTTAATAATAATAAAGCGCGTGCATAATTGGTTGTATCATTTGGCACTGCTATCGTAGCTTTTTCTTTGATGGTTGTTAGGCTATTACTTTTCCCAGCATAGATTCCTAATGGCTCATAATGTACAGCAAAAACAGAAACCAAGTCTGTGTTTTGCTCTTTATTAAAACTATCTAGATAAGGTAAATGCTGAAAGAAATTCGCATCTAGTTCACCTTCTTGTAATGCAATATTTGGTAACACATAATCATTGTAAATCTTAATTTCTAGTTCATACCCTTGCTTTTCAATATATTGACGCGCTTGCTCTAATATTTCGGCGTGTGGACTTGCTGATGCTCCGATGATTAAAACTTTATCATCGATACTATTTTTACTGCATCCTGTTAATAATACTACTAAAATGAATAACCATAATCCTAAAATTTTTTTCATGTTTTTCTCCTTTTTATTTTTTGTCTATTTTTTTTGCAATCATATCAAATAACAATTGAATTAGTTGAACAATAATCACGATAAAAACTAAAACGATGAGCATTGTTTTCGTGTCAAAACGATAATAACCATTTTCAATAGCAATATTACCTAAGCCACCACCACCAACTGCTCCGCTTAAAGCACTATAACCGATTAACATAATAATCGTAATCGCTAATCCTCTCACAAAAGAAGGAATCGCTTCAACTAAATAAACCTTGAAAATAATTTCTAAGTTGTTACATCCCATGCATTTTGCTGCTTCTATGACTCCTTTATCCACTTCATTTAACGAAGTTTCTGTTAACCTAGCTACAAAAGGAATTGCCCCGATAGCAAGAGGGATAATCATTCCTCTCACACCAATCGAAGTTCCTATGACCGCTCTTGTGAAGGGGATTAATGCAATTAGTAAAATGATGAAGGGAATGGATCTTCCCAAGTTGATAATCGCGTTTAAAACCTTATGAATCGTTTTGCTAGGAAATAAACCATTCTTTTCTGTTGCCAAAACCAAAACACCAATTGGTACCCCTACTAAGTATGCAATGCCTGTTGAAAAGACAACCATTAGTAATGTATCAGCAATTCCTTGAAAAATATCAACACGTTGTAATATTTCAATAATTTGACTCATTAGATTATCAACTCCTTTCCTAATAACATCTTTGTAATATCACTTTGTGGGTTGTTTAAAACCTCATCCACGGTCCCTTCTTCAACAACCTTGCCATAATTTAAGACTGCTACCTTATCACATACATTTTTCACTACTCCAATTTCATGAGTAATGATAATGATTGTTACATGATATCGTAGATTGATTTCTTTAATTAAAGTCAAAATTTGTTTTGTTGTAACAGAATCAAGCGCACTTGTTGGTTCATCGAATAATAATAAAGAAGGATTTGTTGCCAGTGCTCGAGCAATCGCCACTCTTTGGCGTTGTCCTCCCGATAATTTAGATGGATATGCTTTTTCTTTTCCCTCTAATCCAACAAATTGAAATAATTCATTCACTCGAACTTGTATTTTTTCTTTGGCTTCTTTTCTAATTTTTAACGGAAAACTGATATTATCGTAAGCATTTCGTTGCATCAATAAATGATATCCCTGAAAAACAACACCAATGTTACTTCTAAATTTTCGTAAATCAGTTCCAGATAGTTTAAAAATATCATTACCCTCAATCTCAATAGTACCAGAATCAGGTTGCTCCAGTGTTGACAGGCAGCGAAGCAAAGTCGATTTCCCTGCTCCTGATAATCCGATAATTCCATAAATTTCTCCTCTTTGAATCTCTAAATCGACGTGATCCAAAGCGATAATGGTTTCTTCATTCACATTAAATTTTTTGGTTAATTGATTGATTCTAATCATATGTTCCCTCCTGGAATAAAAAAAACTCCCATCCTTCTATAAAAGGACGAGAGTTAATATTTCCCGTGATACCACCTTAATTTATTATTACTTTACAGTAATAACCTCTTCTAGTACTTGAATAAATCGTCATACTATATCACAATAACGGGTGAACCCGGCATAATCTAATTATCAAACTCAATTATGCAACTCCGAGGCCATGTTCAACGATCTTCTTCTATGCTTGCTTTCACCTAATCAAGCTCTCTAGAAATAGTTTCCAATCATCTACTCTTCTCTTCAATGTTTTTAAAATTATGTAATTGTTGTCACCATTTTATCACAAGAAAAAGGGGTTGTCAAAAAGAAAAGGTTTTCTTTTCTATTTTTCTTGAGATATTTTACGAATATCTTCTACTCTTTGGAAAATATACATCACACATTCTTCTTTACTCCTAAAGTTTTGCTCTTGTTTCTTTCCATTAATGTATAAAATATACTCTTTATCTTTGGTTAAAGGAAAGATAATAAATTGAACTCCTTTATAAGTATATTTTGGAAATCCTTTCGATGTTAATTTCCATTCTCTATTTAGAAAATTCTTTCTTCGGGCTACATAATTCTTTAATTCTTTTTCCCGTTTTAGTGCTTCTAAATCATTTTCTTCCATTTTACCTGCACAAATACAACCTACTGTTAAGGTACGAGGGTAATCTTTGTGCTGCATATGATGGGCATATCGTATTGTTGCATTTTCACACATATTACAAAGTTTACTCGGTTTACCCAAATCAGTAATCCCAATACAAGTCCAACCAACTTTTGGAACTGTAGGATCGTTCCACAAACCAGAGCCTTGGTCTTCAATACCATACATAGAAGCTTCTTCATTCAAGCTTTCTATAAACGATCCTTCTTCATTTATTTTCATAAAGTAACTCTGATTTTCTTCTTGGCCATCCTCGTCTTCCGTTATTATTTCATCAATTACTTCTGGTATGATTTCTTCAATCGGTTCTTCGGTTGCTTCATCAACTTTTTCTAGATTATCTTCTACCATTTTTTCAATAACCAGTTTATGATCCAAACCAATTACTTTCGTATTATCTAGAGTTTTTCTAGCAAAATCATAGAAAATACTGATTGCACGGGGGTGTTCATATTGATCAAATTTAATTTGATAGTTTTTGTTTTGGTAATCAATTTGAATAATTTCACCGATACCAAAAATAGGATGTTCTACTTTGTCACCAATCTGATACTCTAACTCATAAGTAACAACCGTTTCTTCTTTTATCTTTTTTTTAACCCCAATACTAACATAATGATCTTCTCCAATTTCAGTTAGAAAACGAGATGGGATTTTAATAGCTCCTTCATGAGAATAGGATTCAGAATTGGTAAGGAATAATCTTTTCCTAGCTCTAGTTAGAGCAACATAGCAAAGTCTTCGTTCTTCTTCTAATCCAGCAATTTGACGTTCTTCAATCGTGCGATTGGATGGGAAAATACCATCATTTAACGAAATTACAAACACATTATCGAATTCCAATCCTTTGGCAGCATGAACAGTCATCAATTTCACTTTATCTAGCGCTTCTTCTTCACGATCGGATTGAATTGCTAAATAATTAAGAAATTCTTCTAGATTGCCCATATCTTTGGAATCAATCAGCAATTCTTGAATTACTTTTTTAAACTCAAGCAAGTTTTCAAAGCGTTCCATATTACCAAGTTCACGAATATAAGTATCATAACCTGTCTTTGCCATTAATTCATCAAAAATAGTCAATGCATCCATTTTATCTTTGTTTTTTTGTAAGTTATCAATCACTTCAACAAATTGAACAATTTCATAGTTCCCTTTTGAGAATAAATGGAGATTTTCCTTTAAGGTTGTAAATAAGGATTTATTTAACTCTTGCATGGCATATAGTTTCAGTCGTTTAATCTTTCCCATCTTTCGCTTGGGAACGTTGATCACTCGTTTAAAGGATACATCATCTCCAAAAGCAACTAATCGCATATAAGCAATAATGTCTTTGATTTCCATTCGTTGAAAGAATTTGATATTCCCAATAATTTCATAAGGAATAGCCGCCTCTAGGAATTTATTTTCAATAATTCTTGAAGAATAACTAGCTCGATATAAGATAGCAATATCACTATAATTTACATTATGAATATCTTTTAAAAACTTTATTCTAGCCGTAATCCAATCTGCTTCGAAATGATCTGTCTTAGCATGATAATAGATTACATCTTCTCCCCCATCCATTAAAGTGAATAATTCTTTCGGATAACGATTTTTATTATTTTCTATTAACGTGTTTGCACATTTTAATATCTTTGAAGTAGAACGATAATTCTGATTCATAACAATCGTGGTAGTTGGCGTGTGTTTTTTATCGTAGTCAACCAATAATTCCATTCTTGATCCTCGCCATTCATAAATATTTTGGTCAGGATCCCCAACGATCATCACATTTTTATATTTCCCTGAAATTAAATCTAATAGCATCAATTCTTTAATCGTACTATCTTGAAATTCGTCGACTTGAATATAATTTAGCCGATCTTGCCATTTCTGGCGAACATCTTCATTGTGTTGTAAAATGTAAATCGCAAAATTAATCAAATCATCAAAGTCAAGTAAGTATCGTCTTTTTTGATATTCTAAATATTTTCTAATAATAATATCATCCAGTTTTGTCTCTTCTATTAAAATTGGCTTTTTGGGGGTAATCATATCAACAACATAACGCATATTATCTTTATAATCTGCAATTCGACCAATGATTTTTTCAAAAGAGCCACTATCTAGTTTTAGTTCTAATTCTTCATAGATTTCACTTAAAATTTGTTTTTGATCTGCTTGATCAATAATTTGAAAGTTGCGCGGATAGAAAATCCGTTCTGAGTTTTCCCCAATAATTTTAGCACCTAAAGCATGATAAGTTGTCACAAAAGAAACATCTACGTTTTCATCAAGAAGTTTCTTAATTCGATTTTTCATTTCATTTGCTGCTTTGTTTGAAAAGGTAACACAAAGAATATTTTTTGAACTAATACCAATTTCGTTTGTTAAATAGACATAGCGATTAACAAGCATTTTAGTCTTACCGCTTCCTGCTCCAGCAATCACTCGTAAATATCCCTCGGTATTTTTTACTGCTGCCAACTGCTTTTCATTTAACTGTTCCATAAAATACTCCTTACTTTCGCAATTTTTAATCATTTTAGTTTATGGTAATTTATGACCAACGGATAGATAAAGCAAATACCATTCTTCTCTGGTTAATTCTATCTCTCTTGCTTTTACTATTTCATGTAAATGATCTTTATTTGTTGTCCCCACAATTGCTGTTATATGAGCAGGATGACGAAGAATCCAACTAATAGCGATGGTATTTTTCGATACTTGATATTTTGTTGCAAGTAGGGATAATTGTTCGTTTAGTGGTTTATAAAGTGGATTATCGATGAAGCTACCTTCACTCCAAGAAGCCATTAAGCTTGACCACGATTGAATCGCAATATCGTGTAACATACAATATTCAATCAATCCACTAGAATGATCAATCGCTTCCCCCTCACTCATGTTTACAAAGATGCCTTGATTAATCATATGAGAGTGAACTAAACTGAATTGTAATTGATTATATTTAATTGGTTGATTTACAAACTTTTTAAAAAGCTCTATTTGGTGAGGGTTCATATTCGAAACACCAAATTCACGCACTTTTCCAGAGTGATACAATTCATTAAAAGCTTCATTGATTTCTTTGTAATCGATTAAGGCATCGGGTCGATGTAGTAATAAAATATCAATATAATCTGTTTGCAGGGCTTTTAAACTTCGATTTACTTGCGCTAAAATATGATCTTTTGATAAATCATAATAGCCTTTACAAATTCCACATTTAGTCTGAATCTTAATTTTACTTCTTAAATCAGGATTTTTATGAAGAATCTCACCAAATATTTCTTCGCATTTACCAGCGCCATAGATGTCAGCATGATCAAATAGAGTAATCCCTTCCGATATCGCTTGTTTAATCAATTGTTCTGCTTGTGTCACGTCCAGTTTTGCAAGTCGCATACATCCTAAAGCAATTTGTTTACCCATGTCTATCTCCTTCAACTAAATTGATTATAACACTTAATCCATGATGATGTAAACAGAAAGATAAGCGATTACTTTCAATTATTTTCTTATTCTTTAGAAAAAATTAAAAAAGAACTATAATAAATTATTTCATAGTTCTCATTTTGTAAAATATTAGTTTACAATGAATGGCAGGGCTAGTAGGATTCGAACCTACGAAATAACAGGGTCAGAGCCTGTTGCCTTACCGCTTGGCTATAGCCCTAAATGCCATCAGTATTATACACCAACAAGCCATTATTTTCTAGTATTAATTATATTTTTTTAATGGGGAAGAATAAATATAGTTGCCCATTTTCTGCTGGACAATTATATTCTTGAACAGCCCCAACAAGGTTCAGTCCTTTTTGAGGAATATATTCCTGAATGACATAGTCAAAGACTTCTTGATAATTATCATCAATACGGGCATACAAGTATTCAAAGGCAGGAATGGTCCATTTTTCCCATCCTTTCGGTGCTTTAATGCGATCTCCAACTTCAACTCCTGCCATGTAATATCCCTCTTTGAAATCCTTCCATGGAAGAAAGCTCATTGTTTCATCACTCATCGCTCCCCAAAAACCAACTGCATTGCCACCATCATCTTTTTTCGCAAAGATAGCAATTTCGCCATACTTCATTCCTGCTTCGTTCCATAAGACATTGATATCATCCGTAGTTTTTGTTTGATCAAAATAAATCACCTTTCCTAAAATTGAAAATGCATCGCGTTCACAGCTGTTGATCTCGATATTTATTTTTTTGGGCGTCGGTTTTACTGTTTCTGTTTTTTGCTCCAAAGTTTTCTCTGCTTCAAGATTATTTGTTTTTGGTTCTAAAGCAATTGTTTTTGTTTCAAAATCATCGGCTTTTTGTTCCTTATTGTCTTTGGTCATATTCTTTTTATTTTTTCTCATACTAAAAAATGTAAAGAATAAGATTGTAATGAAAGTAACTAAAATTAGTCCGACAACCAAATAATAGTTAAAGGGATCAACCTCTGATAAAACTGTTTGTATATAAATCATAATTTTTCTCTGCCTTTCAAATTGTTTAATAAACGTTGTACTCGAGGACGATTATATCTTTGAACAATAATACATGGCATATTTATAAGTAAGGCATAAATAAGCATAATCCATGGTACCATTGGTGGTGTGAACATCCAAAACACCCAAAAAAAGAAAATCGGTATCCAATGTGTCATTTCTCCTCGTGCTGATTCAATCAAAAAACGATTTAAGCTATCTTGACTAAAACTTTCCAGTTTTTTCTTGCGAAAGCCCCGTTTTTTCGAAATCATTCCCCCATCTGGTAAGAGATGCTTCCATCGCTTTACAATAAATAATTTTTCATATATCTTTCCTTCTTTTTCCCAACGATAGCCTCGAAAAATAGTCTTATTAGGAGAAAAACAGTGATTAGGAAGGTATAAACAAAGCATTGCTGCTCCTGATTGGATGAATAACCATGCGAAAAAGCATAATAAAATAGTCCAACCATCGGGTAAAAAGATTACTCTCATTGTTTTTCCTCCGTCTTAATTGCTCTACCTTTCCAAATTACTTTTATTTTAAAAATTTTTTTAATTAATGATACAATAAATACTCCTAAAAAAACAAGTAGTAATATTGGATATAACAAGATCATCCCTTTTTTAAATTTACCAATGTTTCTAGTTATGACCAATAAAGCAACAACCCATATCATATAGAGAATAGAATAAACAATAATCCAATTGCCTTCTTGCAATATACTAAAACGAGTTATTTGTAATGGAACAGATGATAACGAACCAAACAAGAAAAAAACTGGCAATCCTATTTTCAAAGGAGTTTTTGTCACTCCAATTGCTAAGTTCTTTATCCATCCCTGAAATAAACTGCGTAATCCACCACTATACATGCGAAAAGAAATACTTTCATCACCAATATAAACTCGATATGAAACTTGATTTTGTTTCATTTGTTTTGCTAGTGCCATATCTTCAACAATACAACTTTTTACACTTTCATGACCACCTATTTTTTGATAATCCATTTGAGAAAGCATAATTACTGGGCCATAGATACCAATATTTTGTGGTTTTGGTAAAGCAGACCCATTTCCAGCGATTTGTACCATATTAAAGAACAAAGAAAATTGTTCATAGAATTTATATGTAGTGTGATAAGGTTGAACAGAAATAGCACATTGTTGCTCTTGATAAGCGCTTAGCAATTTACTAATTGCATTTTCTTGTAATCTTACATCAGCATCCAAAAATAATAGGGTATCGCCTGTTGCAATTCGTGCTCCACTAGCACAAGCCCAACTTTTTCCAAGCCATCCTTGAGGCTTGTCTTTTAGTTCAACGAGTGTAATTCCGAATCCTTTTACAATTTCTCTTGTTTTATCTTCCGAAGCATCATCAATACAAATAATTTCATGAATGGCAATATCTTGTTTCTGCAAATCATCCAACAACAACGCAATATTCTTTTCTTCATTACGAACTGGAATAATAATCGATAATTTTATATGATTAATTGCTGTGTTTTCTTTTGATTTCAACTTTGGGAAGCGATAAAAAAGGATAATTGCGGCACCAAAACCAATGATAACAATAATAAGTCTGATGATATTTAAAATCATAGTCTTTCTCTCTTCAATTTTTTATGGATTTCATCAGCACTCAATTTACCTGTTAATACAGAAACTGGTAAACCAGAGGGACTGAATGACCATTGACCACATTGATAGATATCTTTTATTGGTGTATGAATCGATTGTGTCATTTTCTTAAATCTATTTTCTGAAGGCATTGTTGAATTGGTGAACGACCATCCTGTAATAGCGCCATCTACATTACTTGTTTTACTTGCAATAGTTAATGGAGTTGAGCAACGAGTAAACAAAATTTCTTTTTGCCAAGCAGGAAATATCGTGTTATTTAACACTTCAATGATTTTTTCTGTACAGATTTGTTTTAATAATTTACTTTCACCAATACTTTCAAAATGCAAATCGAGTTGGTAATCAAACAAAGTACTCACAATAACGCTTGTTTTTCCTATTGGTGACAATTTCTCGTCACGAATAGTTGGGCAAGATATCTCATAAGTGGTTGTTGCTAAGTAATTTTCCACCCATGTAATTAGTTCTTCTTTCTCCTTTAAATCTTTCCATGATTTTAAAGAGGAAAGTCCTTTTATCACTGGGGTGTAAAAAGCATGTGCCCCACAAATAGGAGCAAAATATTCTTTTGGTAGATTACATCCTAAATAAATAGTAAGAACGGAATCTCCGCCAACACTTCGCATAATAGTTTCTTTTTGATTCAAAAAAGTTTTCGTTTTCACGGTATCAATTGCTTGATACAATGTCCTTTGATTGGCTGCCCAAACTAGTTTATTATATTGATAGGTTTCCTGATTGTTTATTTCAATAGTGTGGTTGATGGAATCTACTTTATTAACTGCTGATTTTGTCTTAATTATTCCTCCATGAGCAGTTATATACTCTATCATTTTGCTAACAAGTGTTCCTGTTCCTCCTACTGGATAACTATAATCAAGATATAGGCCAAAATAACTTAAAGCGAAAAATGTTGGTGTTTTCTTAAAAAAGTGTTGAATGATTACATCAATTAAAGCTTGATTATCTGTAAAACGATGTAAATACCCGTTCACTGGTTCTGTCAACTTTCCTGCTTTATGCATTTTAATATTATAGTTCATAAGCCATGGTAACAATGTTTTGAATATGTACTTAGGATCTTTCATATTCTCTAAAAATAGAGGATTATCGATTCCATAAATCACTTCCATATATCCCATAACTTTTTTTATTTCATTCATTATTAAAGCAATATCTTCTTTATTACTAGGAAAATGCTTTGTTAGTAGTAAAGCATAATCCTCAATACTCGTGGTAGAGTCCAATTTTATCCAATCTTTTTCTATTCCCAGTGATACAGAATTAGAAATAAATTCCATTTCAATTCCCAGATTTTTCAACATTGGAAATAAAATTCCTGAATTCTCAAAAGCTCTAATCCCCCAATCAAAAGCAAAATCAGATTCCCAAAACGTACCTACAAGACCACCCAATTTTTCTTCTTTCTCACATAGCAATACTTTGTATCCATATTTTAGTAGAAAAGCAGCACTAGTTAAACCAGCAATTCCACCACCGACAATAACAGCATCAAATTTTTTTATCATACTTTTACTCCACCTAAAAACTGAATCACTTTTCTAATAGCAACTGCTAATTCATTCTGATGATTACAAATACAGTTTTTTTCATATTGTTCAAGTTGATCAATGGTAGCCGGTGCTTTTTCCCAACACTTTTTTGCACCAACAAAATTACCAACACTGATTCTTCTCATAATACCTCGAATATCTGTTAGTTCTTTTTTTGTACAAGAAGGATGTTCACAATAACGACATCGCATTGCTTCACACATAATTTCTTGTGTTTCTTTAGGATATTGCGTAAATAATTTATCTTTAGTAACGGGCTTATCGATGATTCGCACGAAATTTTCTTGATTTTTTTGGTATAAATATGGTTCTTTTTTATATTTTTTTAAAACAGCATTCGCAGCAGAAATTCCCGATGTAGTTACTGTAGGAGTTCCTGTTCCCATTACTGTTGACTCTCCACAATAATATAAATTATTCCATTCTGATTTAGTATGTAATCTCTTGAACATGTGTTGACCAAGCATTTGTTTTGGCCCTGCAACAGCCCCATTATTTTTTAATGTATAACGTTCGATTGTTTTTGGTGTTGCAACCTCAGCATAACGAATTCCTTGAGAAAAACCAGAAAATCTTTTTTCTAAAACAGAAATCAATCTTTCTTTTTCTTTTTGCTTTTTTCTTACATAAGTGATTTTATCTAGTGAATCCCATTTTTCAAAAGTTGGACCTATCGCTATTACGATATGTTCATCTTCATCACATAAAGTTCGATCATCAACACTGAAAATATAAGCAGTTACTTCACTTTCATCTAGTTGGTCCACAGTTCCAACTAACATTTCTATCGAAGCCGTCCCCTCAGGAATAACATTTTTGTCTACAACTGTATATAAGACAACACTTGGATAGGTAGGCACTAATTTTTCAGCCCACATACGACGCTTTTCTGTTGTATATTCTTTGTCTAGTAACTTTTCATATAAATTCCATACTGTACCAGAATAAATAATATGATCTGCTTCTAAAATATCACCATTATCTAATAAAACACCCGATGGCTTGTTATTCGTGAAGACAATTTTCACTACTTCTTTTTCTAAATACATATCTCCATTATTTTCTTCAATAACTTTTTCAAGTTTTCCAGGAAGAAATAGCGTTGATCCTGCTGGATAGTAACTACCTCCAACATGGTTATCAACAAACATAACTGAAGCAAGTACAGCAGGAGACTCTTCCACAGTACTATAACAATAGGTTGATGTTAACTTATCAAAAAAATTAAAAATCTGCTTTGTATGAAAATATTTCTCCAGCAAACTTTTGGCACTTTTATTTAAATACCCCAGAAAACGAAGATATGAAAGGGGGTGACGAAAAACACTTTTCAGCGCTATTTGCTTGTTTACTTCATCTGGTGTTGAATAACTCGGTGTTTCAATCATGACATGTTGATACATTTTCAACATATCGCGATAAAAACGAGCAATTCCCTCTTTTTCTAGAGGAAACACTTCTGATAATTCTTGAATAAAGCGTTCTACACTGGGCCAAAAGCGAATTCTTTTCCCTTCAAAATTAACACAGTAAAGCAAATCATGCTTAATCATATCAATGGGTTCTTCCAAACAATTAAAAACGAAGCGATGAGCGTTAAACCCAGTCTCCCCAAATCCATAAAGCATCGCAGAACCTTGATCAAAAATGTGGCGACCACGTTTAAATATTCCACATGATCCCCCAGGATTATAATTCTTGTCAATTAGCGCAACCTTTAAATTGCGTTTCGCTAATAAACTTCCCGCGGTTAATCCAGCCAATCCGCCTCCAACTACAATAACATCATACCTCATATGTCCCCTCACAGCTTACCTTGATTTTCTCATCATAACTCTTAAATCTACCCTATCTTTTCAACAAAAGCCAAAAGAATTCTATTCTTATTAAGAGTATATGATTCCTTGTAATATAGTCATATTATATCTTTTTTTTCTAAAAAAAGGAAGAGGTAATTGTAATTACCGATGAAAAATGCTCCTTTTTTAGGAGCATTCATTGGGCTATTTTTTATCTATAATTTGATTATTTTCTAATAGGATAAAGGGTTACTAATAAAGCAATGATAGAACCAAGTAAAGCAAAAAAAGCAAGAATACCATACTTAATAAAGCCTTGATCGCGAAAAACTGGGAAAATGAATCCCAAGATTAAAAACACTAATGTAGCTACCAATAGTAAACTAGATATAATGATATTATAGGTAGGATTTTTTCTAGCAAAGAAAGTTATCAAGCGAGTCATTCCAAACGATAAAAGTGAATATGAGAAAAAAATAATAATTTGTTTAAAGATTACTAGATCTAAAACCATACTATCACTGGTAAAGAAAAAAACTATATATCATAGAATTTACCTTTGTGGAAGTTTTCATTTCCAAGATTCTTTGCTTTCATCTTAAAAATAACACAACCATCAGGGCAAACTATCGTTTTACTATATTTACTATCGCCACCTACGTTTTCTAAATCTCCACCACTTCTTACAGCTTCCATGATTGGAAACATCATCATCATCACTTTAGAACAAATCCCTTGTCCATTGGCATTGACAGGGCAACCATAAGTACAAGTGTATTTATCGCCAATTTCTTCACCATTTCGGCAATACCTCTCTGTTTTATTTCCACGAAGAAAGCCAACCACTTCAATTTCCCATTCATACTCCTCAGCATACCACTTTTTCATATAATCCTCCAATTTTATGTTAAAAAAATTTAATTCTATATTGCAATCAATCACTTCATATTATTAGCGAAAAAACTGGGCGTTTTTAGTCTATATCTTTCTTATTTAATATATATTTTACAACTGAATTATATCATGTTTTTTTGAATTATACAATTTAAAATGCTGATGAACTCTTATTTTTAATAGTTTGTTTTTATCCTTCGATTACTGATATATTTTACCCGTTCCCTTGATAATCTTTACTCTTTGTTTTCAAGGTGAATAGTTAACTTAATTTTTACAGGATTAACAATTTGCTTTTTTGAAATTTTACATATTCACTCTTCATTTGAAAACGTTTTTATGCTATAATAAAAACATCAAATCAGTTTAAAAAGGAGTGTGTATGAAACTATTGAACGTAACATCAGAAATTGGTTTACTAAAAAAAGTATTATTGCATCGACCAGGAAAGGAATTAGAAAATCTAACTCCTAAATGGCTTGATCAATTATTATTTGATGACATCCCTTGGCTTGATTTAGCTCAAAAAGAACATGATGCTTTCGCAAACATTCTAAGAGAAAATAATATTGAAGTATTGTATTTGGTTGATTTAGTAACTGAAACTCTTGATTATAATGAAACAATTAAGGAGCAATTCATCAACCAATTTATTGAGGAAGCCCATATTACCAGCGAAACTCTTTCAAAAATGCTCTCTATATATCTTCATGATTTTAAAGAAACAAAAGATATGGTTGAAGCGACAATGGCTGGTATTAAAAAAACAGATCTACCTAATTTTGTTAAGAGAACATTAACTGATTATATTCGAGATTATCCCTTTGTAACTGATCCTATGCCAAATCTTTACTTCACAAGAGATCCATTCAGTATTCTCGAAAACGGAGTATGTGTAAACAAAATGCATACACAAGCACGAGATAGAGAAACAATCTATGGGGAGTATATTTTTAAATATCATCCGCTATATCAAAATGAAGTCATTCCTCATTTTTATGATCGCCATTTCATGCCATCCATTGAAGGGGGAGACATTTTGATTTTAAGTGAATCTATTCTTGCGGTTGGTGTTAGCGAACGAACCCATCCAGCAGCAATTGAAAAACTTGCTAAAAACCTCTTCTTTTATCATCAAACTACCTTTGATACCATTCTTGCTTTCGATATACCAAAATCTCGCGCCTTTATGCATCTTGATACTGTCTTTACACAAGTCGATTATGGTACTTTTCTAACTCATAGCGACATCAATCAAGATATGAATGTTTTTGAAATTAAACGAAGTCCTATCGGTACTCATAAATTACAAGTTAAGCCAATAACCAAACGATTAAATCTAATATTAAGTGATTATTTGCAAGAACCAATCACCCTAATTCCTTGTGGGGGACAAGATGTTATCGCATCAGATCGTGAACAATGGAATGATGGAGCTAATACCTTAGCAATTGCTCCTGGTAAGGTTATTGTTTATGAACGAAATCACATTACAAATGAAATTTTAAAAACTCATGGCATTGAGGTTATTGCCATTCCTTCAAGTGAACTATCACGCGGACGGGGTGGACCACGTTGCATGAGCATGCCATTCTACAGGGAAAGCAAAGCAAAAGGAGAATCCAAATGAATTTAAAAAATCGCAGTTTTTTAACCCTACTAGATTATAGTCCTGAAGAAATCACCTATTTATTAAAGTTATCTCAAATTGTAAAACAGAATAAAAAGAATAAAACGGAAAAACAATTTTTAAGGGGGAAAAATATTGCTATTCTTTTTGAAAAAGACTCCACAAGAACTCGTTGTGCTTTTGAAGTAGCAGCTTATGATCAAGGAGCCAATTGCACTTATTTGGGTCCAACAGGTTCCCAAATGGGAAAAAAAGAAAGCATCAAAGATACTGCTCGTGTTTTAGGACGGATGTATGATGGCATCGAATTTCGAGGTTATCATCAAAAAACTGTTGAAACACTAGCTGAATATGCAAATGTTCCTGTTTGGAATGGCTTAACCGATCTTTATCATCCTACTCAAGTGTTAGCTGATTTATTAACCATATTAGAGCATAAAAAATATTTACAAGGGATTAAATTTGCTTATCTAGGAGATGCTAGATATAACATGGGTAATTCTTTAATGATTGGCTGTGCTAAAATGGGATTAGATTTCAGAATTGTTGCTCCAAAGATTCTTTGGCCTAATGGTGATTTAATTCAAACATGCCTTGAAATCGCAAAAAAAACAGGTGCAATAATCACTTTAACTGAGAGTGTTCAAGAAGGTTGTTCTGATGTAGATGTCATATGTACAGATGTTTGGGTATCTATGGGAGAAGATGAAAAAGTATGGGAAGAACGTATTCGTATGCTTTTACCTTATCAAGTTAATAAAAACTTAATGAATTTAGCAAAAAAAGATGCCATCTTCATGCATTGTCTTCCTTCTTTTCATAATTTAGAAACAACCATTGGTCAAGATATTTTTAAACGTTATGGTTTAAATGGAATCGAAGTCAGTGAAGATGTTTTTGAATCTCCTCAATCTGTAGTTTTTGATGAAGCAGAAAATCGCCTTCACACAATTAAGGCAATTATGATTGCTACTATGGGGGAATTTGATGAATAGAATAGTTATTGCCTTAGGTGGGAATGCTTTAGGAAATTCGTGCCAAGAACAACTAAAACGTGCCAAAGAAACTGCTTTCGCAATCGTTGGAGCCATTCAGATGGGGTACGAAGTAATTATTACTCACGGAAACGGTCCCCAAGTTGGATTAATTCAACTCGCTTTTGAAGAACATTATCAAAAAAATAATCTAACTATGGGCTTACCAGAATGTGGAGCAATGAGTCAAGGTTATATAGGGTTTCACTTGCAAAATGCTTTACAAGAAGCCCTAAGAAAAGTCAATCTTACTATGCCAGTAGCAACAATCGTTACGCAAGTAGTTGTTGATAAAGAGGATCCTGCGTTTTTATCACCAAGTAAACCCATCGGTACTTTTTATACAGAACTTGAAGCCAAGCATCTTATGGCTACAAAAAATTATATCATGAAAGAAGATGCAGGTAGAGGATATCGTCGAGTCGTAGCAAGCCCAAAACCAATTGGGATTGTAGAGATTGAAACTATCAAAGCTCTTTTACAGACCAATCATGTCGTCATTACTGC
>JAEZSA010000105.1 GCA_023422115.1 Bacillota bacterium
ATCCTGGATTAATCAATAAATCAATGAGTGTGATAGAATTAAATACATCAATCATCGCAAAATCTTCTTGTGGGAGGATTCCTTGATAACTAGAACGACTTATGATTCCTACCGAAGAAAAATCAATTTTATTGATGATAACTAAATCTTGATCTTTGATTCGATCATAACCTACCAACAAATACCTGAATGCTGCTGATAAATCTTTTTCATTCAAAGCTTTATTATTCAATAATGTTTCTGCTTTTGTTACTATCGAAGTAATATCATAATCAATATCATCTTCTCCATCTATGTTTTCATGATAACTCATCTTTTGTAAATTCAATGTAACTCCTACTTTATTATTCAAACCGAAGTTAATATTGATCACGCTGTCTTCTAAGAAAAACATAGAAAGTACTGTCTTATACAATTCAATATTTTCATCTTCCTTTAAAACATCTAAAATGATATTTTGCAGTTGACTGGTTGTTATTGTGAACGCAAAGTTATCTAGATTAACTTCTACATCTACGTTGTTGTTTGCCAAGGATTTTTCAATTTCTGCTTCAATAGCATTGATTCCCATGATTTTTTTAGCTAACTTAGAAGCAAATGAAATTCTTCCTATTTTTAAATCAACCAATTCTATTGTAATTTCTTCATCAACTTGAGTTATTTTCACCGCTGTTTTTACTACTGTTCTAATCGAAAATACTCGAGCTGGCACGAAAACATTTAATCCTGATTCTTCATCAATTGTTGTATATATATAATCAATTTCAAGTGGGGATGTATTTATTTGCTCTTTTGTTTCTCTTAAGATTGCATTTAAAAGATAATTTAGTTCTTTTTCATCTAGTGTAATATCAACGATATTCGTTTCTGTTGTATCTTGGATACTTTCGCCAATTGCATAACTGATATAGGAACTTGAGCTTGTTTTATCTTCCAAAACATATTCTGGAGTTTGTATCTCTCCGCCTGTAAGCATAACAGCAAACACCACAACACCAACAATTGCAAGTAATACAATTGTTCCAATCAAGCCAATTATTATTTTAAATATTTTTCCCATATTATTTTCCCTTTCATTTATTTGCTTCATTATATCATATTTTGTAAAAGAAAAGATAAAAAAAGGGCCCTTTTCTATTGAGCCCTGTTTTTTTTATTTACTATAATCCATAGATGCATATCTTTGATACATCTTATATCTTCTTTGAGCTTCTGCTTTGTTCAATGCTAATAAAGCAGCTGCCTTTTCTGGATTTATTTGTTTTAATTGCGCATATCTTGTTTCTGTCATTAAATGATCTTCGTATTTGCTCCAGTCTGGTTCTTTTGAATCTAATTGGAATGGATTCTTTCCCTCTTCGATTAATCTTGGATCAAATCTAAAGGTTGTCCAATATCCGCATTCTACCGCTAATTTTGCTTGCTCTTGTGTTTTGCCCATTCCTGATTTTAAACCATGAGCAATACATGGAGAGTATGCGATAACAATTGATGGACCATTATAACTTTCTGCCTCTTTAATTGCTTTCAACATTTGTGCTTGTGAAGCCCCATGAGAAATTTGTGCTACATATACATGTCCATAACTCATAGCGATTGCAGCTAGATCTTTCTTCTTACCTTTTTTACCAGCAGCAGTAAATTTAGCGATAGAAGCTGTTGGAGAAGATTTTGAAGATTGTCCACCAGTATTAGAGTATACTTCTGTATCTAGCACTAAAATATTAACATCCTCTTGGTTAGCAATCACGTGATCTAATCCACCATAACCAATATCATAAGCCCAGCCATCGCCGCCAATAATCCATTGGCTGCGTTTTACTAGATGTTCTTTCAACTTAAGAATCTCTTTTGCTGTATCACATTTACTTGCTTCTAGTAATGGAATTAATTTCTTTGCTATTTTCTTTGTTTCTTCACCACTATCTCGATGAGCTAACCATGCTTGGAATAATTCTTTTACTTCACTTTCGGCACTTTCGCAATTAGCAACTGCTTGTTCCATAATTACACCAATGCGATCACGAAGTGTTTCTGTTGCCATGCGCATACCATAACCAAACTCAGCGTTGTCTTCAAATAATGAATTAGCCCAAGCAGGACCTTTTCCTTCTTTGTTTACTGTATATGGAGTAGCTGGGAATGATCCCCCATAAATAGATGAACATCCAGTTGCATTGGCTACGATCATACGATCACCAAACAATTGCGTTACTAATTTTACATATGGAGTTTCACCACATCCACCACAAGCACCACTGAATTCAAATAATGGTTGAGCAAATTGTGAGTTCTTTGCGTTTGCTGTAATATCCACTAAATCAGATTTATAAGATACATTTTCAAAGAAATAAGTTGCTGTTTTGTCTTTTCCTTGATGAATAACTTCATCAATTGGTGCCATAGATAATGCTTTATTTCCTTTTTTACCTGGACAAGTATTAACACAAACTTCGCATCCTGTACAATCAGCAGCAGAAATTTGAATTGTAAATTTCAAGCCTTCTAACCCTTTTCCATTTGCAGGAATATAACTAGCATTCTTTGGTGCCTTTGCTTCTTCTTCAGGAGTAACTAAGAATGGACGAATAACAGCATGAGGACATGAGAATGAACATTGATTACATTGAATACAATTATCGCTATTCCATACTGGAACAAATTGAGCAATGTAACGTTTTTCATATGCTGCAGATCCTGGAGCCATAGTGCCATCAACAAAATCATTAAATACAGAAACTGGCAAATCATATCCTTTGATTGCATTAACAGGATTTGCAATTTCCTTTACAAACTTAGGAAGATTTGGTTGTTCAACTACTTGTTCTACTGGTAAGTCAGCCCATGCTGAATCAACTTTAATTTCTTTTAATCCTTCTGCACCTAATTCAATTGCTTTATAGTTTAAATCAACAACAGCTTGACCCTTTTTAATATATGCTTTATAGGCATATTTTTTCATTAATTCTTTTGCTTCTTCATATGGCATAATTTGTTCATTTAGTTTAAAGAACGATGATTGCATAATTGTATTTGTACGATTCCCCAAACCAATTTCTCTTGCCAATGTGATAGCATCAATTACATATAATTTGGCATTCTTTTTTGCCAATTCTTTCTTAAATGAATTTGGCATGAATTGAATTAATTCTTCTTCACTCTTTACTGTATTAAGTAAGAATCTTCCACCAACTTTTAATTTACTTAACATATCATATTTTTCAATGTAAGTATCCAAAGAACAAGATACAAAGTCCGCCTCTGTAACTAAATATGGAGAACGAATTGGGTTTTTACCAAATCGTAAATGGCTACGAGTTACACCACCTGATTTCTTTGAATCATATGCGAAATATGCTTGAGCATAAAAATCAGTATTGTCTCCAATTAATTTGATGGTACTCTTATTAGCACCAACAGTACCATCACTACCTAAACCATAAAAAATCAATTGACTTACGCCTTCACCAGCGGTGTTGATTTCTTTTGTTACTGGAAGAGATAGGAATGTAACATCATCTTCGATTCCAATTGTAAAGTTATTTTTTGCTTCGCTAGCTAAATTATCATAGACAGCAAAGATTTGACCCGGTGTAGTATCTTTACTAGAAAGACCATATCTACCACCGATAATCAAAGGAGCTTTTTCTTGACCATAAAATGCATTTCTTATGTCTAGATATAGAGGTTCTCCATTTGATCCTTGTTCTTTTGTTCTATCTAAAACGGCAATTCTCTTCACAGTTGATGGAACAACTGACATTAAATGTTTCACAGAGAATGGACGATATAGATGTACTTTTACAAGTCCTACTTTTTTACCTTGTTTTGTTAAATAGTCGATTACTTCTTGAATTGTTTCACATACAGAACCCATTGCTACAATGATATCTGTTGCATCTTTAGCACCATAATATACAAATGGTGCATAATTACGACCTGTTTCTTTAGAAATCTCTTCTAAATATTCTTCAACAATTTCAGGGACGCAATCGTAGAATTTATTTTGTGCTTCACGTGTTTGAAAATATACATCATCATTTTGTGCTGAACCACGAGTTACTGGTCTGTTTGGTGTTAATGCTCGTTCTCTGAATTTTGCAACAGCATCTTTATCCAACAAACGATCAAATACTTCATATGGTAAAACTTCTACTTTTTGAATTTCATGACTTGTTCTAAATCCATCAAAGAAGTGCATAAATGGAACGCTAGATTTAATTGCTGCTAAATGAGCAACTCCTGCTAAATCCATTACTTCTTGAACACTAGATGATGCTAACATTGCAAATCCTGTTTGACGACAAGCCATAACGTCTTGATGATCACCAAAAATTGATAATGCTTGTGCTGCTAAACTACGTGCTGATACATGAATAACGCCTGGTAATAATTCACCAGCAATCTTATACATGTTTGGCACTTTTAACAATAATCCTTGTGATGCTGTAAATGTTGTAGTAAGAGCACCTGCTTGTAATGATCCATGAACTGTTCCTGCAGCTCCTGCTTCTGATTGCATTTCAACAACTTTTACAGGAACACCGAATAAATTCTTTTGTCCTTTCGCTGCCCACTCATCAACGTACTCTGCCATTGGTGAAGAAGGTGTAATAGGGTAAATACCGGCAACTTCAGTGAAGGCATAAGCACCCCATGCAGCTGCTTGATTTCCATCCATTGATTGGAAAACTTTTTTTGCCATTTTTCTATTAGGTCACCTATTGGTGACTTTTCCTCCTGTTTTTTATTTTATTATTAAATCCTAACATATTATACTACAAATTGGTTTTTTTCTCAAGACATTATTTGTAATTTATATGTAAATTATTTTGATATTTGTTCATCGTCAATTCTCTTTTTTCTTTCTTTTAAAAACTCTTTTTTTATGTTAAAATGATTGAAGAGGGCTGAAAGTATGAAAACATTATTAATAGGGATCAATTCCAAGTACATCCATCCGGCAATTGGTATCTATCAAATCTATGTAAACGCTGAAAGTGATGTTCACTACCTTGAGTTTACTATAAAAGATGACAATCAAAAAATTATCGATTCTATCAATAACGAATTTTTTGATGTCCTTGGATTTTCTGCCTATATTTGGAATGTTGAAAAGATAAAAGAAATACTAAAAGCTCTAGGAAATGTTCCCTACACCATCATCCTTGGTGGTCCAGAGGCTGGTTACCATTGGCAACAATTTACCAATTACAATAATGTTTCTTATATTATCAAGGGAGAAGGAGAGATTCCTTTTAATTTGCTCCTTTCTTATTTGGAAAACAAAATTGAATTTTCTCAACTATTTAATATCCTTTATCGAAAAGAAAATCAATTTTTCCCTACACCTTCAAAGATGTTCGCTTTAGATTCTATTAAGCACGACTATTCTCTTATCGGTGATTTTGAGAATAAAGTTGCTTATATTGAAGCAAGTAGAGGTTGTTTTTTCAATTGTGCTTATTGCCTTGCTTCTCTAGAAAAACCCGTTCGCTATTTTAATATCGAACAAATTAAAAAGGACATTTTATTTTTATTACAGAAAAAAGCAAAAATGATCAAATTTTTGGATCGCTCCTTTAATATCAACACAAAATATATGCTAGAAATTCTCCACTTGATGAAAGAAAACGATAATCTTTATACGACTTTTCAATTTGAAATTGTGGGAGATTTATTAACAGAAGAAATAATTCAACTAATAAACAGGATGAGAAAGAATTATATTCGTTTGGAAATTGGAATTCAAACAACCAACGAAATAACAACCGCTGCTATTTTACGAAAACAAAACCTTGAAAAACTAAAACAAAACATTCTATTACTAAGAGATAATACCATCATTCACACCGACTTGATAGCTGGGCTTCCTTTTGAAAATCTTGAGAGTTTTAAAAAATCGTTTAATGATGTTTTCCTACTATTTGCTCACGAATTGCAATTAGGTTTCCTAAAAGAATTAAAAGAAACGCATATTAGTAATACAAAGTCCAAACATGGATATCTCTTTGAAGAAACCTCACCCTATGAAGTAATTTCTAATAATTATATCACCAAAGAAGAACTCGATATCATTCGTCTAGTTGAGAAAGGAGTTAGTAAATTCTATAATAGCCATCATTTTCCTAGAACGATGTCCTATCTTTTTGAAACATTAGCCTTCAATCCCTTTGATACATTTACAACGATAATGGAATATATTAGTAAAAAACCAGACTATTTCAGATTGCAATTTGATGAAACAACAAGGTTGTTGTATGAAAGCCTATGCAATATAATTCCAGATCATGCGTATCTTTTGTTTATAATAAAACAAGATTACCTTCTAAAAAATAAAATCAGACCAAAAATATGGTGGCAAACCACCATTACAAGGATAGAACGAAACTACATCTATCAAAGACTTGTTGCAGAATATCCCGAATTGACATTAGATATTCTATTTCGATATGGACAACTAGAAAAAAATAAAAATCAATACTTCTTGGTTAATTATCAAAATAATTCCTTGTATTTTATGAATAGTTGTATTTCTTATTGTGGATTTGATTGCTCTTTATGTCCACTCTATGAACGAGAATACCCAAATTCTTGCCCAGGCTGTGCCACGAGTCAAACGCAAATGTGTCAAACCTGTGATATCAAATTATGTAATCAAGCAAAAAAAATTACCAGTTGTAGTTTATGTGTAGACTATCCGTGTGATAAAATGAACGCTTTATCACCAAAAAGCATTGAATTACTAAATTTACTAAATCGAAATCATTTTAAGAAAGGATAATTTTATGGATTCAATTCGTAATCTTTTTAACATTGGTAACGGCCCCTCTAGTTCTCATACTATGGCCCCACAAAAAGCTGCTGAGATGTTTTTAAATCGTCATCCCGATGCTGATTTTTTTCTTGTTGAATTATTTGGTTCTCTTGCTCTAACCGGTAGAGGTCACTTAACTGATTATGTGATTAAAAAAACATTGGGAGAACAACGAACAAAAATAGTCTTCAATTTGCAACAAAGTTATAATTATCATACCAATGCTATGAAATTCAAAGCATTTAAAGATGATATTCAATTAGAAAAGTGGTTGGTTTTTAGTGTTGGAGGTGGAGCATTAAAAGAACTGGATGAACCCCGCGGCTTCAGTAAAGAAGAGGTTTATCCTCATAAAAAAATGACTGAAATTCTAGAATATTGCCATCAAGAAAAAATTAATCTTGTTGAATACATAAATCGTTTTGATCATGATATCAAAGATTATTTAGAATTAGTTTATGATTCGATGCAAAAAACAATTGAAAAAGGGCTAACAACAACAGGAACTCTACCTGGTAAACTTAAAGTAAAAAGAAAAGCTTCTTCTTTTTATGAACTATATATGAAAGAAAAATCATTTTCAAAATTACTTTATGCCTATGCTTTAGCTACTGCCGAAGAAAATGCTAGTGGAGGAATCGTTGTTACTGCACCTACTTGTGGTTCGAGTGGTGTTGTCCCAGCAGTTCTTTTTGCTTGTCGTGATTATCATCATATTGCTAAAGAAAAAATCATTGAAGGATTAATGATTGCAGGTCTTTTTGGGAATCTAATTAAATTTAACGCTTCTATTTCAGGAGCAGAAGTAGGTTGTCAAGGAGAAATAGGGGTTGCTTGCTGTATGGCTGCAGCAGCTGAAGCTCATTTTCTTGGCGGAAATAATGACCACTTAGAATATGCCGCAGAAATTGCTTTAGAACATCACTTAGGATTAACCTGTGATCCTGTTGATGGTGTTGTCCAAATTCCATGTATTGAAAGAAACGCAATTGCAGCCGCAAAAGCCTTCGATGCTGCAAATTATGCCCTCATGACTTCAGGAAAACATTATATATCTTTTGATACCGTTGTTGAAGTCATGAAAGAAACAGGCTATGATCTACAAGCCAAATATAAAGAGACCTCAACAGGAGGCCTCGCAACAAAATAAAAACCGCCGAAGCGGTTTTTTTCTTTTATGATATTTTAATTGTTTCAATCAATGGTAATTTTTCACTTAACTCATTAATTGTAATAAATTCATTTGAAATACTATAAATCTTATCTCCAATGATAACGCCTTTATCAACTATTCTATTATAGAAATATCTCCATTCATCATTTTGTTCAACTTCACCTAAATTCTGATGAACAATAGAACCTAAGATAACAATCTCTTTATTCTCAACATCAATCCACATTACATACATTCCTTGTGTGCTTTGATAATCATACCAGTTATAAATTGGTAATGCATAAATTTGTCTACTCTTTAAAGGAATTAAAGATTTATGATTATATGCTATATCACTTGAAGCTCCTTTTAATTCGAATGTTGAAACATCAATTGGTTTTTCTTCATCGGTTACATCAAATAAAGTAATCTTTAAGCCTGTTGTAATCGTTGATCCATATTCTGTTACTTCCGTCATTCTTCCAATTCCTAATTTTAAGGTATCTGTAATTGGATGTAAATAATCACTTACACCTGGTAATTTTAATTCTCCCAAAATTTTCATATTTTTAGGATCTTCAACATCAATAACATAGAATGGATCGATTGTTCTAAATGTTACAATATAGGCTCTTTCTTTTTCGAAACGAACACTATAAATTCTTTCCTTTAATCCAATGCCACCAAGAGTACTGATGAAATCAAATCGATCACCAGTGATATCAAATGTTGTAACAAATGATTCACTCTTTTCTGAATCCCATTCATCGACTGTTGTTGCTACTCGGAAAATTCCATCATATTCATCCATTGAGAATTGATCTTTGATACTTCCTTTAATCTCACTGAAATTCTTATAAACAATTTTTGCACCTTCGTATTCAAATCGATAAATAAATGTTTGAGGGTCGTATGTATAATCTTCAGCAAAGATAAATGTTCGATATACCATATTATAAATATTACCTACATATAAACCATTTAGAGATGAATAGATGTTACTAAAATAACCTACATATGCATTAATATCGATGTTTTCTTCTTTTACGATATCAAGTCCAACCAAAATTGTGTAAGAATAATATACATTCTCATCATTACCGATATAAAACACATTTTCACTTGGCAATTCAATTGCTTCTTCTCCTAAAAGACTATCATAATAAACAAATGGTTTTACTTCTTTATTTTGATAATCATAAATACTACTATTACTTAAAATCAAATAGAAATTATTATCAATTACTCTAGAAGAATTATAATAAGAATCTCCAAATTTTAATGTTCTAACCACTTCAAATTCATTGATATCTTTACTGCTTATATCGTAAATCTTTACAACATATTCATTAGAATATCGCCAATAATAACCAGGATAATCATAATCTGGTGCTGGTTTTGATGGCTCAGTTTCTGCTTCTTTACTATCCGTTGAAGATTCTTCTTTTTCACCTTCAGAATCTCTATCTTCATCAACTGAACCATTATTCGTAGGTTCCTCTGGAATAATTACTTCCGTATACTCTCTACCTAATACGACCAAACGATTTTCTAATAAATACATACTTTCTGCTTGAAAATTTTCACTTTGGTATTTTACAAAATCATTTGTTTCAGTATCTAGTATTACTAAAGATCCCTCTCTGATTACATAAATAAAACGTCCATCATTCTTTATCGTATCTTCTTCATCTACCCCTTCAACTTGAGTATTGGTTTGACTTGAATCATCATTTCCTGTTTGCTCATTAGTTGGTGCTTCTGCTTCTGCATCTTCTACCATCGCATCAGAATTTTTTAAACCATATCGCCAAAATTCACTTACTTGTTGCGTCTTGAAGAAATTTTCTAATTTACTATAGGAACCAATTGGGCGAATGCCATATTCTTGATAGGGTTTTTCCTCTGATGTCTTACATCCAAATAGTGAAAACAACATAAACATTGATACTAAAATCATTAATATTTTTTTCATAAAGCCTCCTAGTTTAGATAACTTACACTAATATAACAAACGATTTTATTTTTTTTCTAACTTTTCTTTAAGTTTTCTTTTTCTAAAAGATAAATACAACTACCAAAATCCCCGACAACTCGGACTTGATCGTTAAAACCTGTTCCTAAAAATTGCCCTTTTAATCGTATCCCCGCTTTTTCAATCATCGTACCGGTTACAATGACCTTCTCTTTTGGCGATTTCATTTGATAAACACGACAAATAAAATTGTGTAAGTTTCCATTTAGCTTTAGTTTAATTGGAGAAACCATATTAATTAATCCCCCGAAGGTTTTTAAATTGATCTTTTGGGGATGATTTACAAATTGATACCTTTCCTCTGGTTCTAAACCATAGATATACATAACATCTTCATGTTGATTAGGATGAACCAAAGCCTGAAAATATCCAACAAGAGCATTTTCTTGATCAATAACCCAAAAATAGCTATTGTTCTTAGAAAATATTGTTTTATCGCTGCGATAAAATATACCAAATTGTAGTGTCTTGCGATACTTCTTATATAATTCGACTTGTTTTTTTATCTTTAATAATTCGCTTTTTACGATTGTAGTAAGATTTAATTCATATCCCAAGATTCCAAACATGGATATATTGAAGCGAGAAGAAAGAGGCGTAATACGAAGCGTTTGATGATTGGGTACATCGCTAACATGAGCTCCCATTGTTGATAATGGATATCCATAAGAAGTTCCTGTTTGAATATATAATCGCTCTAAATAATCTGTATCATCACTTGTCCAGATTTGAGGAAAGTAACATAACATTCCCAAATCAAAACGATTTCCCCCGCCAGCACACCCTTCAAATAGTATTTTAGGAAAACGAAGATTCAATTCTTCTAATACTTCATATAAACCAAGAATATATCGATGGAAAAATTCTCCTTGATTGGTCAAAGTCTGACTCCACATATCTGTTAAGGTGCGGTTATAATCCCATTTTACATAACTTAAATTACAACTAGAAAACACTTCTGTTAAACTACAAATTAAATATTCTCTAACTTGAGGATTGGTTAAATCAAGTGCTAATTGATTTCTTCCTTGTGCTGGTTTTCTATTAGGAACTTGAACCGCCCAATCAGGATGTTTTTGATACAAATCACTATTTGGACTAATCATTTCTGGTTCTACCCATAGGCCAAACATCATTCCTAAGGCATTAATTTTATCGCAAAGACTTTTTAATCCCCTAGGCAGTTTTTTTGTATTGATGTTATAGTCTCCTAACGAAGAGGTATCATCGTTTCTTTTTCCAAACCAACCATCATCAAGAACAAACAATTCTATCCCAACATCCTTACTTGTTTTTGCCAAGTTTAAAAGTTTTTTCTCATCAAAATTAAAATAGGTTGCTTCCCAGTTATTTATCAATACTGGTCTTTCTTTGTTTTTCCATTCTCCACGAACAATATGATGATTGACAAAATAGTGCATATTTTGTGATAAACCATTTAATCCTTGAATTGAAAATGTCATCACGGATTCTGGAGTAATAAAATCTTCTTTTAAATCATATTGAAATGCAAAGTCATTCATACCTGATAATAATCGTACTTTACCATTCGGTTTTACTTCAACCATGGTCTTATGGTTTCCACTATATACTAAATTAAAACCATAACAAGAGCCATACCTTTCACTGGTATTCCTTTTTTTTAAAATTACAAAAGGATTATGCTTGTTAGAACTAGCTCCTGATTTTGAATCATTGATATAAATTCCACTCGTCAATCTTTTTTTACTTACTTGTCTTTCTTTACTCCAGGCTCCATCAAATGTCATCAT